>CALXAS010000007.1 GCA_944386315.1 uncultured Clostridia bacterium
AATACGAAGGAGAAATGAGTAAACACAAAATAGATGATAAATCACCAGCCATCGTAAGGGATTTTAATAAATGTATCTTGTGTAGAAGATGTGTAGCTACTTGTAAAAATGTGCAAGAGATAGGTGCCATAGATTGTATAGAAAGAGGATTTTCTTCTTGCATCTCTACTACCTACGACCATAGCTTAAATGATGTAGATTGTACTTTCTGTGGACAATGTATCGAAAGTTGCCCAACAGGAGCATTAAGAGAAAAAGAATATATTGATGAAGTGTGGGAAAAATTAAAAGATGAGTCTACTTATGTAGTAGTACAAACAGCACCAGCAGTAAGAGTGGCATTAGGAGAAGAATTTGGATATCCAATAGGAACCAATGTAAAAGGAAAAATGGTAACAGCACTAAAAAATATGGGATTTGATAAAGTATTTGATACTAACACAGGTGCCGATTTTACCATTATGGAAGAAGCCAATGAGTTTATAGAAAGAGTAAAAAATAAGGGAACACTTCCTATGATTACCTCTTGTAGTCCAGGTTGGGTACGCTTTGCAGAGAAAAATTACCCAGAACTATTAGACCATTTATCTACTTGTAAATCACCACATCAAATGTTTGGAGCGATTATCAAGTCCTATTTAGCACAAAAAGAAGGAATAGCACCACACAAAATATGTACAGTATCTGTTATGCCATGTATTGCCAAAAAATATGAAGCTTCACGAGAAGAGATGGAAGTGGATGGAAACCGAGATGTAGATTATGTGATTACGACAAGAGAATTGTCCAGAATGATTAGACAGGCAAATATCAGCTTTAGAGAATTAGAAGATAGTGATTTTGACGACCCAATGGGAGAAGCAACAGGTGCAGGAGCAATATTTGGAACAACAGGTGGGGTTATGGAAGCGGCATTAAGAACAGCAGCAGATACCTTAGAAGGTAAAAATCTAGAAAAATTAGAATATACACAAGTAAGAGGAGAAAAAGGCATTAAAAGAGCAGAGCTAAGTTTAGGAGGTACGCCAATAAAAGTAGTAGTGGCCAGCGGATTAAGTAATGCAAGAAAAATTATGGAAGAAATCAAAAATGGAACAGCAGACTATCAATTTGTAGAAATTATGGCATGTCCAGGTGGATGTGTTATGGGGGGAGGACAGCCAATTAAAAGCTCTAAAATACGTTCTGCAGTAGATGTTAGAAAATTAAGAGCAGATAGCTTGTATAGTATAGATGAAGCAAGTACCATACGTAAATCCCATGAAAATCCAGCTATTCAAAAAATATATCAAGAATTTTTAGAAAAACCAGGGAGCCATAAAGCGCATAAATATTTACATACCCATTATACAGCAAAAGAAAAATACGAAATTTAGCAAAATTTAAAATATAAATGCAAAAAGGGGCAGGACTGTTTGGAGATGTTCACATTGGAATAGTATAAAAATAGGGAAAATAGGAAAAAATAAGGAAGAAAGGAGAAGAGAAAATATGAGTATCAAAAAAGGAAAGATTGTATTAGTAGGAACAGGTTTTGTAGGAATGAGCATGGCATATTCTATGCTAAATAGAGGAGGCATTAATGAGCTTGTTTTAGTAGATATTGATAAAGATAAAACGATAGGAGAAGAAATGGATTTATCCCATGGACTTCCTTTTGCTCCACAAAAAATGACAATTAAAGCAGGAGATTATGCAGATTGCAAAGATGCAGAGATTGTAGTAATCACTGCAGGGGTAGCACAAAAACAAGGAGGGCAAACTAGATTAGAACTTGCTGAGGTAAATGCAAAAATTATGAAGCAAATTACACAAAGTATTATGGCAAGCGGATTTGATGGAATTATTATCGTGGCAAGTAACCCTGTAGATTTAATGACCTATGTGGTAGCAAAAGTATCTGGGCTTCCTAAAAATAGAGTATTTGGTTCTGGAACAGTACTAGATACAGCAAGATTACGTTACTTACTAGCAGATTATTTCAAGGTATCTAGTAAAAACGTGCATGCCTACATTTTAGGAGAGCATGGAGATTCTTCTTTTGTACCATGGAAACATACCTATGTAGGATGTAAAAAAATTGTAGATATTATGAAAGATAATGGACATCCAATGGAAGATTTGCAAAAGATACATGAAGGAGTGGTGAGTGCTGCTTATGAAATTATAGAGAAGAAAAAAGCCACTTATTATGGCATAGGAATGGCATTAAATCGTCTTACAAGAGCAATTTTAGATGATGAGAATGCAGTTCTTACCGTTTCTACTTATTTGGAAAATGGAAAATATGGACAAGATGATATTTACATTGGTGTACCAGCAATTATCAATAAAAGCGGTGTAAGAGAATTATTAGAACTAGATTTAGACGAAAAAGAGCAATCAAAATTAGATGAAAGCTGCAGAATTATTAAAGAAATGAGAGAAAATTCGATTGATAAATTGATAGGTGAATAATGGAAAAATTTTGAAAAAATGATTGACAGTGAATATAAAAAATGGTATACTAATAATAGTTAAAAAGAAAGCTGGTCATTGGAATAGCATTAGATATGTGTGTGGAGACACATATCTTTTTTTCTGCATAAAAACAGAGCAGGTGGAGAACTGCTCTGAACTGAAAATCAGTTTTTATTTGTGTTATTTTTATATGTATTCAATTCTTCTTCCAATTGTTCAATCTTCTGAAGTAGAATCCATATAAGCATGAAGCTTGTCATTGGTGAATAGCACCTCCTTCCCTTAAAGATTTTCCTTTAAGAAAAAGGATGGCTACATTATACAATATTTTCCAATAAATTACAATTATTTAACAACAATATTATAAATTTTATTTTTTACATAAATTTCTTTCACAATAGTTTTATCTTGTAATAAAGCAGTTACTGTTTCATTGTTATGCACAATTTCTTTGGCAGTAGCTTCTTCTGCATCCATAGGCACTTTAACAGTAGCTTTTAGTTTTCCATTGAATTGAACAGGAAGTTCTATTTCATCATCTATGGTTTTAGCTTCGTCATAAGTAGGCCATGGAGTTTCAGCAATCGTTTTGCTCTCACCTAATTTTTTATTTAACTCTTCTGTCATATGAGGAGCAAAAGGATTTAGTAATTGTAAAAATGTTTTAAACTCTGCTTTATTAATTCTTTTTGCTTTGTAGAATTCATTTACCATTGTCATAAACGTAGAAACTGCGGTATTAAATTTCATTTCTTCAATATCAGAAGAAACTTTTTTGATAGCTTTATGCATCATTTTCTCAAATTCTGGAGAATAGCTATTTCCTTCTACTAAAAATTCTTGCATGTTCCAAACTCTATCTAAGAATTTACCACAACCACGAATACTTTCCATAGACCATGGAGCTGTTTGGTCGAATGGACCCATAAACATTTCATATACTCTAAAGGTATCAGCACCAAAGTCTCTTACAATGTCATCTGGGTTAATAACATTTCCTTTCGATTTAGACATTTTTTCTCCATTAGCACCTAAAATCATACCATGAGATGTACGTTTTTGATAAGGTTCTTTTGTAGGAACAACGCCAATATCATATAAGAATTTGTGCCAGAAACGAGAGTATAATAAGTGAAGTGTAGTATGTTCCATACCACCATTATACCAATCTACAGGACTCCAATAATCAAGTGCTTCTTTAGAAGCAAGAGCTTTATCGTTGTGTGGATCCATATAACGTAAGAAATACCAAGAAGAACCAGCCCATTGAGGCATTGTATCTGTTTCTCTTGTAGCTTTGCCACCACAATGAGGGCAAGTAGTATTTACCCATTCGGTGTGTTTTGCAAGAGGAGATTCTCCGTTTTCGCCAGGTTCATAATCTTCAATGTCAGGTAGTGTTAAAGGTAATTCTTCTTCTGGAAGAGGAACCCATCCACATTTTTCACAATATACCATTGGAATTGGTTCACCCCAATAACGTTGTCTTGAAAATACCCAATCACGAAGTTTGTAATTTACCTTTTTCACACCAATATGATTTTCCTCTAAATAGGAGATCATTTTTTTCTTAGCTTCTTCTACAGATAAATCATTCAAAAATCCAGAATTGATTAAGATTCCAGTTTCTACATCAATGAAAGGTTCTTTATCTAAATCACAAACCACATCATCAGAAAAACCTTTAATAACTTGTTTCATAGGTATATCAAATTTTTTCGCAAACTCATAATCTCTCGTATCATGTGCAGGTACGGCCATAATAGCACCGGTACCATAAGTAATTAATACATAGTCAGAAACCCAAATTGGAATTTCTTCCTTGGTAATAGGATTTATTGCCATAATTCCCTTAATTGGCACACCTGTTTTTTCTTTATTTAATTCTGATCTTTCAAAATCAGATTTTAAAGATGCTTTTCTTTGATATTCCTTTATTTCATTCATGTTGGTAATTTTATCCGCTAATTTTTCAATCATAGGATGTTCTGGTGCAACAACCATATAGGTAGCACCAAATAAAGTATCTGGTCTTGTCGTATAAACTACTAAATTCTCTGTAGAATTTGCAATAGGGAAAGTTACTTCAGCACCTTCACTACGACCAATCCAATTTTTTTGTTGGATTTTAATTTTTTCTAAGTAATCTACCTCATCTAAATCGTCAATCAATCTTTGTGCATATTCTGTAATTTTAAGCATCCATTGACTTTTTTCTTTTTGTACAACGGGGCTACCACATCTTTCACAAACGCCATTAACTACTTCTTCATTAGCAAGTCCTACTTTACAACCTGTACAAAAATTAATAGGCATAGTTGTTTTATAAGCTAGTCCATGTTTAAATAATTGAATAAAAATCCATTGTGTCCATTTATAATATTCTGGATCTGTGGTGTTAATGGCCCTAGACCAGTCAAAAGAAAATCCTAACGCTTTTAATTGCTCTGTAAAATGGGCAATATTTTTTTCCGTAGTAATTCTAGGATGAACATGATTTTTAATTGCATAGTTTTCAGCTGGAAGTCCGAAAGCATCAAATCCAATTGGATACAGTACGTTATATCCTTGCATTCTTTTCTTTCTAGCAATGATATCCAATGCTGTGTAACTTCTAGGATGTCCTACATGGAGCCCTTGTCCAGAAGGATATGGAAATTCAATTAAACCATACCATTTTTCCTTAGAGTAATCATCGCTGGCATTGAAAGTACCTTCACTGTACCATTTGTTTTGCCATTTCTTTTCCACTTCTGTAAAATTGTAAGCCATTTTTATCATCCTTTCTTTTTTATTTGTTTTCCAAAAAAAGGATAAAAATAACGTAATTATACAACAAGAAAGCAAAAAAAGAAAGAGAAAATGGAAAGAAAATAAAAAACTTGCATATCTACCTAATTTATGATACTATATACTATGTAACTTTACATAGTGTAAATTAGGAGGAAGCAGAATGAAAAATGAAATGATAACTAGTTACACATTGGATACTCGGAAAGAGCTGGATGAACCACTTCATGAGTATTTCATCTGTAATTGTGTAACATGCGATAGGCATGAGCACAAATTATTAAAGGATGCAGGAACGAGTAAAAGGCAGCTAGAAAATGGAAGATGGAGCAAAGAGACAAGTTGCGATGTTTTTGAAATAACTTGTTCGTTGGATAGAGAGCAGAAAGGTTACGTTTTCAGTATTTACGAAAGGCTAGAGCCAGCTTTTTGCCCAATGCATCCGAATAATCAAGTATATGAAAGAAATGCAAGGAAAGAAAAAACTAGTTTGGTGAAAAAAATTTTTCCATTTTTCAAAGCTTAAAATGAAAAAGCAGGATTAGGGTATATATGGTATGTGTAATAAACTCTAAACCTGCTTTTTCTATTACATTGGGAGATATACAGAAGAGAAAGAGTAAAATAATGGAAAAAGTAGTAACATAATATTTGACAAAATGATAAAAATATGGTACAATAGTTCTGTTACACAAAAATAGTAGAAGCTTATAAAGCGGGAGGATTATGAATGAGTAAAAAAGAAAAAGCACGGAATCTGATTTTGAAAGAAGTCGAAGCTAAAAAGAAAGTAGACTTCTTCCTTGGAAGTTCCTTGAGGGAGATTCCAACTGAAGAAAACAATGCATCCATAATAGGAATGTATTGTGGAAATGTGGAAGAAGCAAATGGTATTCTACATTTCCTGGAAAATGCTTTCTCTGGGAAAGCATTTGAGGTGGAGGAAATTCCTATAGAGTCTCCGAAGGGAGACTATTTAAAGGGACTTAGCGTGGTTCTGTGCTAAATCCTCAAAACAAGAAATGCATGCATCCGGCAATTGGAGGGTGCATTTTTTGTGCAAAAATGTCGACTATTTCAGTCTTGACTTTTTGCCATATTTTTATATAATAAAGAGGAATTATATAAAGAAGGGAAGAATGTGTATGGCAGAGTATAGTGAAGAAGAAAAGCAAAAAGTACAAAGCATGATAGATGATTTAGTGGCAAAGGCAAAAGTGGCAGAAGAAGAATACCTAAAGCTTGACCAAGAGCAAGTAAATTCCATTGTAAAAGCAATGGCAATGGCAGGATTAGAGCATCATATGGAACTTGCAAAACTTGCCGTAGAAGAGACCGGAAGAGGTATTTACGAAGATAAAATTACAAAGAATATGTTTGCAACAGAATATATTTATCATAGCATTAAATATGATAAAACAGTCGGCGTAATTGGAGAAAACGAAGAAGAAGGATATTGCGAAATTGCAGAACCTGTTGGCATTATTGCAGGGGTTACACCAGTAACTAATCCTACTTCTACTACTATGTTTAAATCTTTAATTGCAGCAAAAACAAGAAATGTTATTATATTTGGATTCCATCCATCTGCACAAAAATGTAGTACGAGAGCAGCGCAGATTCTAAGAGAAGCAGCTGTAAAGGCGGGTGCACCAGAAAACTGTATTTTATGGATAGAAGAGCCATCTATTTTAGCAACGAATACCTTAATGCATCATCCGGGAGTAAACCTTATTTTAGCTACTGGTGGAACTGGTATGGTAAAAGCAGCTTATTCTTGTGGAAAACCAGCTTTAGGAGTAGGCCCAGGAAATGTTCCTTGCTATATCGATAAAACTGCAAAATTAAAAACCTCTGTGAATGATTTAGTAATGTCTAAATCCTTTGATAATGGTATGATATGTGCTTCTGAACAGTCTGTTATTGTAGATAGAGAAATTCATGAAGAATTTGAAGATTTAATGAAAAAAGCAGGTTGTTATTTCTTAAGCCAAGAAGAAACAGATAAATTAAGAAGTAGCATGTTTATTTCAAAAGAAGGAAATAGCTGTGCTTTAAATAATGATATAGTAGGAAAGAGTCCTTATCTCATTGCAAAAGGAGCAGGAATAGAGGTTCCTGAAGATACAAAAGTATTAGTATTACATGAAAACGGTGTAGGAATTGAATATCCATTTTCAAAAGAGAAATTAAGCCCCGTACTTGCTTACTATGTAGTAGAAAACGAAGACGAAGGAATAGAACTTGCAGAAAAATTAATAGAATTTGGTGGCTTAGGACATTCTGCAGTGATTCATTCTGAAAACGAAGAAACCATTTTAAAATTTTCTGAAAAAGTAAAAGTAGGAAGAATTATTGTCAATTCTCCTTCTACACACGGAGCTATTGGAGATATTTATAACACCAATATGCCATCCTTAACATTAGGATGTGGAACTTTTGGAGGAAACTCTACAACAGCGAATGTGTCTAGTGTCAACTTAATTAATGTAAAAAGAGTAGCAAAGAGGAGGGTTAATATGCAGTGGTTTAAGGTACCAGATAAAATTTATTTTGAAGCAGGCTCTATTCAATACCTAGAAAAAATGCCTAATATTTCAAGAGCCTTTATTGTAACAGATCCAGGA
Organism: uncultured Clostridia bacterium; assembly: GCA_944386315.1. Classification (GTDB taxonomy): domain Bacteria; phylum Bacillota; class Clostridia; order TANB77; family CAG-508; genus UMGS1663. The sequence continues at coordinate 7,878 of CALXAS010000007.1, forward strand.
ATGGTAAGTTTAGGATATGTAGATAAAATATTATATCATCTTAGAAAAAGAGAACAATATGTGCATTCCGAAATCTTCTCTGATGTAGAATCAGATCCATCTTTTACAACCATCAAAAGGGGAGTAGCTTTAATGAACGAATTTCAACCAGATGTGATTATTGCACTAGGTGGAGGAAGTGCTATTGATGCAGCAAAAGGAATGTGGCTATTTTATGAGCATCCAGATGCAGACATAGAAGGTATGAAATTAAAATTTATGGATATTCGTAAACGTACTTATAAATTCCCTACCCTAGGAACAAAAGCAAAAATGGTGGCTATTCCAACCACTTCTGGAACAGGTTCAGAAGTAACCTCTTTTGCTGTTATTTCCGATAAAGAAAAAAATAGAAAATATCCATTAGCAGATTATGAGCTAACACCAGATGTAGCCATTATAGACCCAGATTTAGTAATGAGCCTTCCACCAAAAATTACAGCAGATACAGGAATGGACGTATTAACTCATGCCATTGAAGCATATGTTTCTAATATGGCATCTGATTATACAGATGGCTTAGCAGAAAAAGCAATAGAACTTGTATTCCATTATTTAAGAGAAGCTTACAAAAATGGAAGCAATAGAGAAGCAAGAGAAAAAATGCATAATGCAAGTACCATAGCAGGAATGGCATTTACCAATGCATTTTTGGGAATTAACCACTCACTTGCCCATAAAATAGGTGCAGAATTCCATTTAGCACATGGTAGAATTAATGCAATTCTATTACCATATGTGATAAGATATAATGCAAGTAGACCAACAAAATTTGTATCTTTCCCTAAATATGAATACTTTATCGCAGATCAAAAATATGCAGATATTGCAAGAAGAATGGGATTTGCATGTAGCACAAAAGAAGAAGGAGTTAATTCCTTAATAGAAGAAATACAAAAATTAAATAAAGACCTAGATATTCCAGCAACATTTAAAGAGCAAGGAATAGAAGAACAAGAATTCTTAGCAAAAGTAGATAGCTTAGCAGATAGAGCATTTGAAGACCAATGTACTACTGCTAATCCACGTGTGCCATTAGTAGAAGAATTAAAACAAATTCTTTTAGATAGCTATTATGGAAAATAAGGAATTTTGCAATTTAGGGACGTTCCTTAAATTGCAAAATGAACTCGATAAAAATAGGATAGTATATAATGAAATTATTTGCAAACAATAAAGTCAAGAAAATTATAAAAAACTATTCAAAAGTATGCAATTTTGTGCTATACTATAAATAGTATGAAAAGAGAGGTGTTGAAAATGCAACAAGTAACAAGTTTACAAGAAATAGAAACAGTTATTAATCAAAACGGAGAAATGGTGATTGGCAAAAATAATAAAAATAATGTAATAGTAATGAGTATGGAAGAATACAGAAATAATATTTTCGATAATGAAACAGTAAAAAAACTTTTAAAATCAGAAGAAGATATTGAAAAAGGTAGAACAAGAAAAGCAACAGAAGTTATAAAGGAGTTAAGAGCAAAATATGGATTCTAAAAATGAGCCATTTGAAGTAGAATTTACTGATGCATGTATCGAAGAAATGACAGAAAATTATGAGTATATCTCTCATAATTTAAAAGAAGACAATATAGCAAAGCGACTTATGACAGAAGTAATAGACAGGGTTTTAGATTTAGCAAATGCACCAGAATTATATATGAAAATTGGAAAGGTTGATAGATTAAAAAGAGAATACCACAGAATGGTAGTAAAAAATTATGTTATATTATATACAATAGATTTTGAAAAAAGAAAAGTATATATTTCTCGTATGATATATGGAAGAAGAAATTATTTAAATTTATATTGATATGGTTAATAATAAATAGGAAAACACTTTGAATTACAAATAAGAGAAATTAAAAAGACTTGCGTAGCAGTACGCAAGTCTTTTTTGGAAATCATCAAGTTATACATCCAATTTAATGTGTACTTCTTTTAGCTGTTCTTTGGTAACTGTTCCAGGAGCAGACATCATTAAATCCTGTGCTTTGCTATTCATTGGAAAAGCAATGACATCGCGGATGGTGTCTGAGTTTGTAAGTAGCATTAACATTCTATCAATACCAGGAGCAATACCTGCATGTGGAGGAGCTCCATATTGAAATGCATGGAATAATGCTGGAAATTTTTCTTCTATATGTGCTTGATTATACCCTGCAATTTCAAAGGCTTTTATCATAATTTCTGGGTCGTGGTTACGAACGGCTCCAGAAGAAAGCTCTACACCATTACATACAATATCATATTGATAAGCAACAATGTCTAAAGGATTTTGAGAAAGTAAAGCCTGCATTCCTCCTTGCGGCATAGAAAAAGGATTATGATTGAAAGCTATTTTTCCATGTTCGTCTAATTCATACATTGGAAAATCTACAATCCAACAAAAAGCAAAACAATCTTCCTGAATTAAGCTTAAACGTTTTCCTAATTCTGTACGGATTTGACCTGCAAGGACATTTGCTCTGGCTTCTATATCTGCAATAAAAAAGATGGTATCATTTGCTTTTAAATGAGCAATTTCTATTAATTCTTGTTTCTTTTCTTGTGGTATAAATTTATCAATAGGACCTTTAAAACTTAAGTCCTCTTGTACTTCTAAATAGCCAAGTCCTGGCATACCAATAGACATAGCAAAATCTAACATTTTCTCATGGAAACCTTTGGACATTTGCCCTTCTATTACAATGGCACGCACAGTTTTACCATGGAAAGGTTTAAAACTACAAGCTCCAAAGAAATCTGTTACGTCTAAAATAACAAGAGGATTTCTTAAATCTGGCTTATCAGAACCGTATTTTAACATGGCATCCTTATACGAAATACGTGGAAAAGGATATTGCATGATTTTTTTATCAGAAAATTTTTGAAAAGTCTCATACATAACAGGCTCTATGGCAGCAAAAACATCTTCTTGACCTGCAAAACTCATTTCCATGTCTAATTGATAAAATTCACCAGGAGCACGGTCTGCTCTAGCGTCCTCGTCTCTAAAGCAAGGTGCAATTTGAAAATATTTATCTATACCGGATACCATAAGCAATTGTTTAAATTGTTGTGGAGCTTGTGGAAGTGCATAGAACTTTCCTGGGTGTAATCTACTAGGAACTAGATAGTCTCTTGCTCCCTCTGGGGAAGAACTAGTAAGAATAGGGGTTTGCACCTCTAAAAATCCTTGTGCAATCATTTGCTCACGTAAAAATTGAATTACTTTTGCTCTTAAAATTAAATTTTGTGTTAATTTTTCGCTACGTAAATCTAAAAAGCGATATTGCAAACGTAAATCTTCTCTTACTTCTTGATTAGCATTTACCTCGAAAGGTAAGTTTTTCATACGTTTCCCCACAATTTCAATTTTTTCAATAAAAATTTCTACAAGACCTGTTTTGATTTTCTCATTAATGGTTTCAGGGTCTCTTTTTCTAACAGTTCCTTCTACACAAACAGCAGATTGAATAGGAATGTGAGAGGCAAAATCTACCTCTTTAGCATCTCCGGAAGTAACTACTTGTGTAGTACCATACATATCACGGATATCTAAAAAAACAACACCTCCTAAATCACGAATGGTTTGCACAAAACCGGCAATTTTCACTTTTTTACCAACATCTTCTAAGGAAATATCATTACAAGTGTGGTCTTTCATTCTTGTCATAAAACTTCACTCCTTTCTTTAGAAAGGGACGAAAATGACAACAAAAAAACGTCCAACTGCATTTGCTGCAGGGACGAAATCATTTCCGCGGTGCCACCCTAACTTAGAAATTATATAACCATATAATTTCCCACTTCATTCAAAATTGCTCCCATGTGTTAGTTTGCTACGTTTTTCTAAAAAGGCTCTCAGCGCATTCACCTTTATTCTCTGTCTAGCAACCTTTAGCAAGTCGTCATGTTCATCGCAACGTATAAAAATTACTATCTATTTTACCTATTTTATGCCAATTTGTCAAGAAATATACAAAAATTTTTCAGGACAAAACTTCCGCCTTGACTTTTAGCTAGAGTATCGATATAATTTAAACAAGAAAAAACGACAAAATTTAGGCAGATAAGTAAAGGTGAAAAGTATGTATTTAAAACGATTAGAATTACAAGGGTTTAAGTCTTTTGCAGATAGAACCGTGCTAGAATTTAGACCAGGTATTACGGCAGTAATTGGACCAAATGGTTCTGGAAAAAGTAATATATCTGATAGTATCAGATGGGTGCTAGGAGAGCAAAGTATGAAATCTTTGAGAGGTAGTAGCTCTTCTGATATTATTTTTGCGGGAACACAAAATAGAAAATCCTTAGGTTTTGCGGAAGTTTCTATTGTAATTGATAATACAGATGGAAAGCTTCCTATTGAATATAACGAGGTAACGGTTACCAGAAAGCTATATAGAAGTGGAGAAACTGGCTATTTTATCAACAAAGCACCATGTCGACTAAAAGATATTCTAGAATTATTTATGGATACAGGAATTGGAAAAGATGGCTATTCTATTATTGGGCAAGGCAAGATTGATGAAATTTTAAGTAATAAATCAGAAGACAGAAGAAGAGTATTCGAAGAAGCTGCTGGAATTGTAAAATATAGAACACGAAAGGCAGAATCAGAGAAAAAACTAGAACAAACGAAATTAAATTTACTACGCATTAATGATATTTTATCGGAAATCGAAGGAAGCCTAGAGCCTTTAAAAATGCAATCAGAAAAGGCGAAGAAATTTTTAGATTTACGTGAAGAGCTAAAAACAGTAGAAGTGGGGCTATTTTTATACAATATAGAATCTTACAGAGAAAAATTAGAGGCACTTGTAAGAGACGAAGATATTATGCAATCCCAATATGATGCAGAAAATACCAAACAAGAAGAGGCAAGTAGGCTAAAAGAAAGACTAAATGAAGAAATTAATCAGATAACACAAAGAATAGAAGAGATGCAAAACGAAAAATTTGAAAGTAGTAATCAAATTGAAAAAATGAATTCAGAAACCAATGTAGCCAAACAAAGAATGGCTAGCAATGAAGAAAACAGAATACGTTTTGCAGAAGAAATAAAAGAAGTAGAAACAAGGATACAAGAATTAGAAGAAGAGAAAAAGCAGAAACAAGATAAAAAAGAAAATTTGCAAGATAACCGAAAAAAATTCGAAGAAGAATTAACACAAAAAGAAGAGGAATTAAAAGAACTAACCCAAAAGCTATCCCATAAAGAACTAGAAATAGAAGAGAAAAAGAAAGCTGTAGAGGAATATACAAACGAGAAATATGAGGTGGCAGGAAAAATAAATGCACAAGATATGCAATGGGAGACCTTGCAAAAAAGACAAAAAGCCTTAAAGCAAGAAATAACAGGAACTATTGCAGAATTAGATAGTGCCCGTATGCAAAAACAAGAGCTAAATAAAAACTTTTATGAAATAGAAAAAAATAGAAATGAGACGATAAAAAAACAAGAAGAAATAGCAAAAGAGCAACAAGAAAGCATGCAAAAAAGAAAAAGTTTTGAGGAAAAAATAAATCAGCTATCTTATGAGATAAGAATGAAACAATCCAGAAAACAATTTTTAGAAGAGACTGAAAGAGAAAAAGAAGGCTACAATAAAAGTGTAAAAAGTTTACTGCTTGCTTGTGATAAAGAAGAAAGCTTGCGAAAAGGCATGCATGGTGTACTTGCCAATTTAATTTCTGTGCCAAAAGAATATGAAACTGCTATAGAAATGGCTTTAGGAGCTGCTCTTCAAAACATTGTAACAGAAACAGAAGAAGATGCGAAAAAGTTAATCCAGTACTTACGTGATAAAAATCTAGGAAGAGCCTCTTTCCTACCAATGACTAGTGTAAAAGCAAGACCTTTAGAAAATTTAAATCAAAAAGGAATAGAAGGAGTGATTGGCGTAGCATCTAGCTTAGTAAGTTGTAAAAAACAATATGAAGGAATTATTTCTAATTTGCTAGGGAAAACAGTCATTGTAGAAAATATGGATTCTGCTATAAAACTTGCCAAACAAAACCATTATGCTTTTCGTATTGTCACATTGCAAGGAGATATTCTAAATAGTTCTGGTAGTATGACAGGAGGAAGTGTGGCTAATAAAACAGTCAACATCTTAGGCAGAGGAAGAGAAATAGAAGAACTAGAAAAGCAGTTACAAGGTATGAAACAAGAATTAGAAAAACAAGAAAAACAAAAACAAGAATATGAAAATGGCAACCAATCCTTGTTAGAAAAAGTAGAAAGTATGCAGAATCAAAGGCAAGAAATAGAAGCTACTTATGGAGCAGAAAAACAGAAAATAATTGCGATAGAAGAAACGATTCAAAAACTAGAGCAAAGGCTTGCTAAGCAAAAAGAAGAGGAGGCAAAGTCAGAAGAGCAAAAGACAGAAAATAGAGCAGAAAAACAAAGATTAGAAGCAAGAGTACAAGAAATAGGCAAGGAAATGGAAAAATTACAGCTAGAAATTGCAGAATTTGTGAAAGTAAATCAAGATAACCAAGCTTATATAGACAATTTAAATTTAGATATCACCAATTTAAAAATATCGGTTTCTTCTTTTGATGAAAGTAGTCTATCTATGGAAGAAATGATAGAAAGAATTGAGCAAGATATACAAAATCAAAAAATTAGTAAGCAAAATAAGCAGCAGCAAATAGAAAAAGCGGTGGAAGAAAATCAAAGTTTGCAAGAAAAAATAAAAGAATTTGAAATAGAAATAGAAAAAATAAAAGAGCGTATAGCAAATAGTGGAGAAGAAGTAGAAACTTGCAAACAAACAAGAATAGAAAAACAACAAAGTTTAAAACAAAAAGAAGAAGAAATACAAAGTCAGTTTAAAGTATTAGAAGACTTAAAAGAACAAATTGTAAAAATGGATATCAAGAAAAATAAAATAGAACAAGATGTTCAAGATACCATTAATACATTATGGGAAGAATACGAAATAACACCAAATCATGCAGAAGGCTATCATAAGCCAAGTAACGTACAACAAGCAACCAAACAAGTAAATCAGCTAAGAAATGCCATAAGAGATTTAGGAAGCATTAATATAGATTCTATAGAGGAATATAAAAAGACAAAAGAAAGATATGACTTTATGGCAGAACAGCGATTAGACTTAGAAAATGCAGCATCTAACTTGAGAAAAATGATTGCAGAGATGACCGAAACCATGAAAATACAATTTGCAGAAAAGTTTAAAATCATTAACCAAAACTTTAATGAAGTGTTTGTAGAATTATTTGGTGGAGGAAAAGCAGAACTTATTTTAGAAGATGAAAATAATATTCTAGAATGTGGTATTGATATTCGCGTACAACCAACAGGAAAAAAACTACAAAATATGATGCTATTATCAGGTGGAGAAAGAGCTTTTACAGCAATTGCCCTATTATTTGCTATTTTAAAAATTAATCCAGCACCTTTCTGTATCTTAGATGAGATAGAGGCAGCATTAGACGATGTCAACGTGTATCGATTTGCAGAATACCTAAAAAAATTCAGTAAAGAAACACAATTCTTAGTCATTACCCATAGGAAAGGAACCATGGAATCTGCAGATGCCGTATATGGTGTAACCATGGAGGAAAATGGTATTAGTAAATTGTTATCTATGAGATTAGGACAATAATCGACATAAAAATTAAAATGTCCATTTAACCCTGACTTAAATGAGACATTTTGAATAAAAATTACCAAAAGCCCCAGAAGTCTACTGGGGCTTTTGCGTTAGGCTTTCATATGCGGTGCTATTGCCGACATAATTTTCATATAGCCGGGATAGTTGACCCTATAGGTCATAGCACCTGTTTTCTCAATGTAAGGCTGAGAAAGACAGTTAGGAGAGACTTTCACATTTCTATAAATTAGTGAGTCAATCTCCTGCATTACAGTATTAATGAGAGAAGGCTCATCGGTCAGTAAGATGGACCGAGAGTTATTTCCTACAAAGTTAAATCGAATACTCCTAGTGTTATTCATATGAACTCCTCCTTTTATACAAACAAAACAAAAGTTGCATACTAGTGATTATATCACGACTTAACATAAAAATCAACTAAAAAATCAATTTAGTGATAGCAATACCAATTAATAGAATACCGGAGATTAAATTCCAGATGTTTTCAGGTAGTCGGGAATTTTTTTGTATTTTTCTGCCAATGTAGCTACCAAAACTTAAAAAAATCAGTTGAAAAATAGCAACTAATAAAGGAAAAATAAAGGAATGAAACCCAATCATGCTGCTTCCTATTCCAATACCAATGGCATCCAAAGAAAGGGCTACTCCCAGAAAAATAGCTTCTTTACTATCAATGTGATTAGAATGGTCAAAATCAGCATTAGAAGGCTGCACTATCATCCATATTCCTAAAAGAATAAGAAGTAGCGTTCCTATAAGGTCTGTAACATTAGAGGGCAAAAAAGCAGAAATGGCTTTTCCAGCTAATAAAGACAGGCTCGTAATAAAAAAAGAAATGAGAAATAAAATCCATTTAGCCCAAAAAGTAATTTTGGTATTTTTTAAGCCATAGGTCATGCCAATACCAAGAGAATCGATACTAACACAAATAGCGAGTAAAATAAAACTGCAATACATAGTTATCTAAGTCCTCCTTTGTTAATAATATATGTAAACTTTAAAAAATAAGTGAAAAAAGAATATTATGGGATAAGCCTTGCATATATATAGGATAAATCATATACAAAGGAGAGGATAAATATGTGGCATACAAAAGGAATTTCTAAAGTAGAAGAAGAGTTTGGGACAAGTATTAGACAGGGCTTATCTGGAAAAGAAGCAAAAGAAAGACTGCAAAAGGAGGGACCAAATGAACTAACAAGCAAAAAGAAAGAATCGTTACTAGTACGTTTCTTAAAACAATTTAACGACTTTATGATTATTATTTTAATTATAGCATCCATTATTTCAGCAGTAGTAGCAAGCATAGAGGGAAGCGGAGACTATATGGATTCCATTATTATTATAGCCATTGTAATAGTGAATGCAATGATGGGAGTTTTGCAAGAAGCAAAGGCAGAAAAAGCATTAGAGGCATTAAAGAATATGACAGCACCTACAGCAAAAGTAAAAAGAGAGGGAAAGGTACAAACCATACCGGGGATAGAAGTAGTACCGGGAGACGTTATTCTTTTAGAAGCAGGAAATTACGTGCCAGCAGATGCTAGAATTATAAAAGCATCGAATTTAAAAATAGAAGAAGCCAGCCTTACAGGAGAAACGGTAGCAGTAGAAAAGCAAGAAGGAATTATAAAAGAAGGAGCAATAGCCATAGGGGATATGTATAATATGGTATTCGCCTCTACTATAGTGGTGAACGGACACGGTGAGGCAATTGTAACCCAAACAGGAATGCATACAAAAGTGGGACAAATTGCTAATATGATTATGGAGGAAGAGGCTCCACAAACACCAATTCAAAAAAAGTTAGCAGAAGTAGGAAAAGCCTTGGGAATAGCCTGCTTAAGTATATGCGCTCTTATCTTTGTAATAGGGCTCTTTAAACAAATATCTCCAATAGAAATGTTTATGACTTCTGTGGGACTTGCTGTAGCAGCTATTCCAGAAGGATTGCCAGCCATTGTTACCATAGTATTATCGATAGGCGTTACAAAAATGGCAAAGAAAAATAGCATTATTAGGCATCTACCAGCAGTAGAAACATTAGGTAGTAGTAGCGTTATTTGTTCAGATAAAACAGGAACATTAACTCAAAATAAAATGACAGTAAGAGAAGTATTTACTATAGGAGACACGAAAGAAGAACTAGCCCTTCAGTTTGGAACTATGTGTAGTGATGTAGTAGCAGAAGAAAAAGAAGCAGGACAAGAATTAGTAGGAGAAGCAACAGAAATTGCTATTGTAAGAGGAGCCATAGAAAAAGGCATTCGAAAAGAAAAATTAGAGAAAGAAACACCAAGAGTAGCAGATATTCCATTTGATTCTAATAGAAAAAGAATGAGTACCATTCATGAAAAAGAAGGACAATATCAAATTGTATGTAAAGGAGCGCCAGATGTTTTATTAGAGAGATGCTCCTATTATCAAGACGGAGAAAAAATAAGTGGACTTACCCCTCGCATAAAGGAACAAATAGAAAAACAGAATGAAAAAATGGCAGAAAATGCACTTAGAGTAATCGCAGTTGCTTATAAAATGCAAAGAGTATTACCAAATACAATAAAAAGTGAAGAAATAGAAAATGAGCTTATTTTTGTAGGATTAATAGGCATGATAGATCCTCCAAGAGAAGGTGTAAAAGAAGCGGTAGCTACTTGTAGAAAAGCAGGAATTAAAACTGTAATGATAACAGGTGACCATGTCATTACTGCCAAAGCCATTGCCAAAGAGTTAGGCATTTTGAAAAGTGGAGATAAAAGTATTACAGGAGCAGAATTAGAAAAATTATCACAAAAAGAATTAGAAAAAAATATTATGGGATATTCTGTTTTCGCAAGAGTATCGCCAGAGCATAAAGTAAGAATTGTAAAAGCTTTTCAGAGTACAGGAGCAGTGGTAGCTATGACAGGAGATGG
>CALXAS010000008.1 GCA_944386315.1 uncultured Clostridia bacterium
AACAATTATAGCATAGCCATTGAGGTAAAAAGCCTCTTTTAGCTATGCTTATTAAAATTTCTTACTGAACTGTAACATTGTAAAATCAAGTAAAGGTAAAATTATTTACAAATAATTGAATTTTAAAAGGAAATATGATATAGTATGAAAAGCAATCCAACAAAGGAATAACAACTTAAAAAATAGAAAGATAATGGAGGTGCAGCATGGTAGATTTCTCAAAGGCAATAGAAGAATTAAACTATTATAAAGGATCAGAAAAAAAGAAAACGCTAATTTATAATCATAAAAAATATTTAGTAAAATTTCCAGATCCAGTAAGAGAGAAAAATAAGAAAATATCTTATATAAATAATGCATTTTCAGAATATGTAGGAAGTAATATATTTTCATTAGTAGGTTTTAAAACACAAAATACACTGTTGGGAACATACTACTATAATGAAAAAGAAAAAATTGTATGTGCTTGTGAAGATTTTACAGACGAGAATCATGTATTATATGAATTTGAAAGTTTGGCATTAAGTGCAAATCCAGATAAAAAAGTAGAAACAGAATTAGAAGATATTATGGAAGTAATAGAAAGCATAACAGAATTAAAGAAAGTGAATATTACGATTGCAGATAATATAAAAGAAAAATTTTGGGATATGTTTATAGTAGATAGTCTTATTGGGAATACAGACAGGCATAATGGAAATTGGGGGCTTCTAGTAAATAAGAAAAATGGAAGGGCTGAATTTGCTCCTATATATGATTGCGGTTCATGTTTGAATCCTATGCTAGATGACAAAGAAATAGAAAAGTTAACTGGAGTAGAAATAAAAAACTTAGCAATGAATTGTTATTCTTGTATAAAACAAAAAGGAAAGAAAATAAATTATATGACATATATAAAAAATCTAAATAATGAGGAATGCAATAAAGCCATAGAAAGAATTTTTCCAAAAATAGATTTAGATGTCATTAAAAAATGGATAGATGGGATAACTTGTATGTCTGCTATTAGAAGAGAATTTTATCAAAAGCTAATTAGCTTAAGATATGAAATTTTAAAAGATACCTATAAAATATGAAATTATAAAAAAGGAGAATAATATGTTTGGATTTACATTTGATAGAAGAATGCTATATGTAATTATGGCAATATTAATTATTATGATGTTAGGGAGATATTTAAGTAACCCGGCAGAATTATTAAATTTATTATTAACCGTACCAGGAGTATTAATAGCCATTACTTTCCATGAGTATGCGCACGCTTTTGCAGCAGATAAATTAGGAGATGATACTCCAAGAAGACAGGGAAGACTTACCTTAAATCCCTTTGCGCATTTAGACCCAATAGGTTCTATTATGCTTCTTTTTGCAGGATTTGGATGGGGAAAGCCAGTAGAAGTTAGCCCTAGAAATTATACTAGGAAAATCTCCATGTCAGCAGGAGATGCCATTGTTTCTATTGCAGGACCTGCTATGAATATTATACTAGCAATCCTATTTACCATTATTTATTGTGCTATATTAAGATTTGCACCAATGTTTGCAATAGGTAGTCAAATAGGAATTATTACCATGACAATTATTGAAATGACGATAGCCATTAATATAGGGCTTGGTATTTTTAATTTAATTCCACTTCCACCATTAGATGGTTCTAAAGTATTAAGACATTTTTTACCATATAATGCACAAGCATGGATGGATCAATACCAATATGTTTTTTACATGTTATTTATTATACTATGGATTAGTGGACTTGCAGGAGATATTATTTCTCCAATTATTAATGCGGTATATTCGGGTATAACCAGTTTAATTGGAGGCATGTTTGGTTTGCTTTAAGAAAAAATATAGTAACGTATACAAAAAAGCACTAGAAAAAAGTGCTTTTCTATAAAATAAAGAGAATAGAAGGAAACAAAATGAAAGAAAATATTACCATATTAGGAATAGAATCTAGTTGTGATGAAACATCAGTAGCAGTAGTAAGAAATGGAAGAGAAGTATTATCTAATGAAATTAGTTCTCAAATAGCTATTCATGAAAAATTTGGAGGAGTAGTTCCAGAAATAGCTTCTAGAAATCATGTAGAAGCTATTTCCAATGTAACGAAAAAGGCGCTAAAAAATGCAAATTGTACTTTGCAAGAAATAGATGCCATTGCATGCACTTATGGACCGGGCTTGGTAGGTGCTTTATTAGTGGGAGTATCTTATGCTAAGGCATTAAGTTATGCTATTCACAAACCGCTTATTGGAACAAACCATTTAGAAGGGCATATTGCAGCAAATTACATAACCCACAAAGATTTAAAACCACCATTTTTATGCTTAGTTATTTCGGGTGGACATACACACTTAATTCATATTAAAGATTATAAAGAGTATGAAATATTAGGAAAAACAAAGGATGATGCTATTGGAGAAGCATTTGATAAAGTAGCAAGAGTGATTGGACTTGGTTATCCGGGAGGACCAAAAGTAGATAAATTGGCCAAAGAAGGACAAGCAAATATCTTACTTCCTAAAACACATTTTGAGAATTTAGATTTTAGTTTTAGTGGTATTAAAACAGCAGTAATCAATCTACATCACAAACAACCAGATGTGAATAAAGCAGATTTATGTGCAAGCTTTGAAAAAACAGTAACTGATATATTAATAGACAATACGTTAAAAGCTGCTAAAACGCTAAATATACACACAATAGCATTAGCAGGAGGTGTGTCTGCGAATACCTATATAAGGCAACGCTTTATGGAATTACAAAATACAAAAGATATGAAAGTATACTATCCAGAGCCTGTTTTGTGTACCGATAATGGGGCAATGATTGCCTCAGCAGGCTATTATAATTATATAAATGGAATAGAATCAGATTTGGAACTAAATGCCATTCCTAATTTAAAAATAGGAGAGAAGTAGAAAAAATAGAGGGGAAGGAAAGAAATGGCAATATATGTGATAGGAGATTTGCATTTGTCTTTTGGAGAAGAGAAACCAATGAGCGTTTTTGGTGCTAATTGGGAAGGACATAGCGAAAAAATAAAAGAAGACTGGCTAGGTAAAGTAAAACCAGAAGATACAGTAATACTAGCAGGAGATTTTTCATGGGCAATGTATTTAGAAGATACAGTGAAAGATTTTGAGTATTTAAATGGTTTACCAGGAAAAAAAATTATGCTAAAAGGAAATCACGATTATTGGTGGACAACAGTTACTAGAATGAAACGTTTTTTACTAGAACACCATATAGAACATGTGGATTTTTTATATAATACTAGTTTCTTAGTAGAAAATAAAATTATTGTAGGAACAAGAGGATGGAGTTTATTAGATTCTGAAAACAGTAAGAAAATGATTAATAGAGAAGCTAATAGATTAGAACTTTCGATACAAGAAGCAATAGAAAAATATGGAGAAGAAAAAGAAAAAATAGCCATAATGCATTATCCACCTATCACAAAGGCAACCAAAAAAGAGGATATCATTTATCATAGAGAATTTATTGATAAGATGAAACAATATGGAATAAAAAGATGCTATTATGGACATTTACATGGAAAGTCTCATCAAGATGCAATAGAAGGAGAAGTAGAAGGAATTTATTTTAAATTAATTAGTGCAGACTATTTAAATTTTCACTTAGAAAAAGTGCCTAGTGGGAACGAAGGAGGATAAAATGAGAGAGCAAGAACAATGGAATTTAAAAGATATTTTTGAAAACAAAGAAGCGTATGATAGAGAAAAGGAAAATTGTGAAAAACTATTGCAAGATATAAAAGAAAAAGAAGGTAGCTTAGCAAAAGGTGCAGAGGACTTAGAAAATTGTTATACAACTTATGAAAAAGCTTTATCTTCTTATGAAAGAATCTATAGCTATGCCATGCTTTATTATCATTTAGATATGGCAAAACCAGAAGCAATAAAATTGTACCAAGAAGCGGAAAATTTAGGTACAAAGTTTTCGGAGATGACGGCTTTTGTAGAGCCAGAATTGCTAGAGATGGAAGAAGAAAAATTACGTGCATATATTCAAAATCCATGTCTGCAAAAATATAAAAGAATATTAGAAAAATTATTAGAAGAAAAAAGACATACCCTTTCCAAAAAACAAGAAGAAATGCTAGCAAGTTATGCAGAAGTTTTTGCAGGAGCAGAAAATACATTTGATACTTTTACCAATACAGAATTAAAGTTAGGAAAAATACAAATAGAGGGAAGAGAAGAAGAGCTAACAGAGGCAAACTATTCTCATTTTTTAAAAAACAATAACCAGCTAGTGAGAAAGCAGGCTTTTGAAAAGATGTATAAGGCTTATAAAAATGTTTCTAATACCATAACACAATTATATATCACAAGGGTAAAAGAAGCAGTTGCTACAGCAAAAATAAGGAATTATCAAAGTTCTTTAGAAAGAGCAGTAAAAAAAGATGATGGTAGCTTATTCGTATATGAAAATTTGGTAAAAGTAGCAAGAGAAAATTTAAGCAAAAATCATGAATTTATGAAATTAAAAAGGCAATTGTTAAACTTACCAGAAATACATCTATATGACATTTATGCCAATCCTTTAGAGACAGAAAAGGGCGAAATAACTTATGAAGAAGCCAAAGAAGAGGTTTTACAAGGGCTATCTATTCTAGGAGAAGAGTATACACAATTACTACAACAAGCTTTTGAAAATAGATGGTTAGATGTATATCCAAAACCAAATAAAAGAAGCGGAGCCTATAGCATGGGCGTTTATGGAGTACATCCTTATGTACTATTAAACTTTGTGAATAGCAAACGAGATGTAAGCACCATTGCACATGAATTAGGACATAGTATGCACTCTTATTATGCAAGCCATACACAAGGAATATTAGATGCCAATTACACCATTATGGTAGCGGAAGTAGCCTCTACCGTAAATGAAATTTTATTAGCAGAATATCAAATTCAACAAGAACAAGACAAACAAAAAAAGCAGGCATTGTTATATGAATTGTTAGAAATGATAAGAGCTACATTCTTTAGACAAACGATGTTTGCAGAATTTGAAAAGAAGGTGCATGAGAATATAGAAAAAGGTGAAATGCTATCTGCACAGGATTTGAATGAAATCTATTATCAATTAAATGAAGATTATTTTGGAAAAGAAGTAGTCATCGATAAAGAAATTCAATATGAATGGGAGAGAATACCACATTTTTATACACCTTTTTACGTATATAAATACGCAACAGGCATTAGTGCTGCCATTACTATTGCAAGTAATATTTTAGCCCAAAGACAAGGATATAAAGAAAAATATATAGATATGTTAAAACAAGGTTGTATGAAAAAATCTATTGACTTATTAAAAATGGTAGATGTGGACTTAGAAACAGAAAAGCCTTATGAAATAACTTTGCAGTATTTTAAAGAAAAGATGAGGCAATTAGAAAGCTTAAGCTAAGAAAAAGCCTGAAGAAGTGGTTGACAAAGCTGGAAAAATATGATAAACTATTTACCTGTAAGCCGCCTGAGTCGGGTACCTAAATGCTAACGAAAGTTTAGCTACCTTGTATTTTATGCTTAGCGAGTATACATATAAAGGGAGGTGCATTGTAATAATGTACGCAATTATTGAAAGCTGTGGAAAACAGTATAAAGTAGCAGAAGGAGACGTTGTATTTTTTGAAAAATTAGATGCAGAAGAAGGAAAAAAAGTAACATTTGAAAACATAGTTCTAGTATCTGATGACAAAAAAGTAGAAGTAGGAACTCCTTATGTAAAAGGAATCAAAGTAGAAGGAAAAGTAGTTTGCCATGGTAAAGGTAAAAAAATTATCGTTTACAAATATAAGGCTAAAAAGAACTACAGAAGAACACAAGGACATAGACAACCTTATACAAAAGTAGAAATTACAAAAATTTCTATGCCAGCTGCTAAAACAGAAGCAAAAGCAGCAGAAGCTAAAACAGAAACCAAAAAAACAGCTACTACAAAAACTGCAGAAGCAAAAACAACTGCAAAAAATAGCGAAAAAGTAGAAGCATAGTTTTATGATAAAGAGAGTAAAAAGATAAACACGAAGGGAGTGAGAAAGCATGGCTCATAAAAAAGGTCAAGGTAGTGTTAAGAATGGTAGAGATAGTGAATCTAAACGTCTTGGAGTAAAAAGAGCAGATGGTCAATTTGTTTTAGCAGGAAATATCCTAGTAAGACAAAGAGGAACAAAATTCCATCCAGGAACTAATGTAGGAATTGGTAGCGATGATACTTTATTTGCATTAGTAGATGGAACAGTTAAATTTGAAAGACTAGGAAGAGATAAAAAACAAGTCAGTGTTTATCCCGTAGAGGAAGCACATGCTTAAAATTAAAAAAGGTTACTTATGAATAAGCACATAAGTAATCTTTTTTTGGGCTAATATAAAAAGCATCAGGGAGGAAACTAAATAGTGTTCCCTCCCATATAGCTATTAGGTACTCCAAATGGAGTTTCCTTTTAAAAATTTTTCAATTTCTTCTCCATCGATTCGATAGAAGAAACTGCACAATAGTTCCTCTCCCTTCATAAATTCTTCAGATTCTTCCGAGTTTTGCTTCTCTGCATCTTCTTTTATAAAATAAAGAGCCTTTTTTAAGTAAACATCTTTAGGAAGCAGTAAGATATTGGCGGGAGAAATCTGGTCCCGTATGTAGGCATTCCAAAAAGATAGAGGAATGCCGTATAGGAAAGAGGCAAAGGACAGTAGTCCTTGATAATTTGCTTTGGAACAATGCCTGCGTTGACTTTTTATAAAATGCAGACTTTCTTCCAATGTTTTTGGGGTTGGTAGTTGCCGCAATCTTTCTTTCTGATTATGCAGAATATCAGATTTTTTCATTTTTCCCATGACAAACCTCCTTTTGTACGCACAATTTTGTGACCAATTTATATGGTAACATAAAATAAATAAAATTGCAAGAAAGCTACTTGTAAAATAGGAAAAATTTAGGTATAATAGAGAAGAATTGGTAAGAAGAGAGAAAGGATGAAGACTATGGAAAAGAAAATACGTATTTTAACAGGGGATAGACCAACAGGGAAATTACATATAGGTCATTATTTTGGTTCCTTACAAAAAAGAATAGAAATGCAAAATTCTGGACTATATGATCCCTATATATTAATTGCAGATGTGCAAGCATTAACAGATAACTTTAATAATCCGGAGAAAGTAAGAAAAAATGTAAGAGAAGTAGCTATGGATTATTTAGCAGCAGGAATTGATCCGGAAAAAACAACTATCTATATTCAGTCTATGATACCAGAAGTAGCAGAACTTACAGTATTTTATTCTAATTTAGTAACAATTGCTAGATTGCAACGAAACCCAACAGTAAAAACAGAAATTGCCCAAAAAAGAGATTTATTTGGGGAGAGTGTTACTTATGGATTTTTAGGATATCCAGTTAGTCAGGCTGCAGATATTACCTGCTTTGAAGGAAAATTAGTACCTGTAGGAGAAGACCAACTTCCTCTTATCGAACAATGTAGAGAAATTGTGAGAAAGTTTAATTCTATTTATGGAGAAGTACTAGTGGAACCAGAGGCAGTGTTATCTAGTGGCAAAAGAATTAAAGGGCTAGATGGCAATGAAAAAATGGGAAAATCTTTAGGAAACGCAATCTATTTATCCGATACAGAAGATGAGATAAACAAAAAAGTAATGAGTGCAGTAACGGATCCAGCTCGTATTAAAAAGGATGATAAGGGAAATCCAGATATTTGCATGGTTTACTATTATCACCAATTATTTAGCAAAGAGGAAGAAGTAAAGAATGTGTGTGAAGAATGTAAAGCAGGAGCAAGAGGTTGTGTGGCTTGCAAAAAGCAACTTGCTAAAAATATAAACAGTACAATAGAGCCAATACGTACAAAAAGAGCTTATTATGAAGAACATCCAGAAATTGTAGATAAAGTATTACAAGAAGGTACCAAAAAAGCACAAGAAGTAGCAAAACAAACTATGAAAAAAGTAAAACAAGCAATGCAATTAGAGTATTTTACAAAGTAGAAGAAGGAGGAACTATGTTTACAGACTACGTAAAAATTATAGTAAAGTCTGGAGATGGAGGAAACGGAGCTGTTTCTTTTCGTAGAGAAAAATATGTAGCAGCAGGCGGACCAGACGGCGGAGACGGAGGAAAAGGTGGCGATGTTTATTTCTTTGTAAATCCAGATGCCAATACACTGATTGATTTTCGTTATAAAAAGAAATTTAAAGCAGAAAATGGTAAAAATGGAGAAGGAGGACACCGATATGGAAAAAGTGGGGAAGACTTACATATTGGAGTGCCTATTGGAACGATTATAAAAGATGCACAAACACAAGAAGTACTTGCAGATTTATCTCAAAAAGGACAAGAGGAATTAGTTTTAGCAGGAGGAAGAGGAGGAAAAGGAAATTCGCATTTTGCCACTTCCACTAGACAAGCTCCAAGATTTGCCATAGATGGAGAAAAGGGGATAGAGAAAGAATTAATTTTAGAATTAAAACTATTAGCAGATGTAGGGTTAATCGGCTTTCCAAATGTAGGAAAATCTACTTTTTTAGCAAGAACCACTTCTGCTACACCTAAAATTGCTGATTATCACTTTACAACATTAGAGCCAAATTTAGGAGTAGTAACATCAAAAACAGGAGAAAGCTTTGTAATAGCAGATATACCAGGAATTATAGAAGGAGCGAGCGAAGGTACAGGATTAGGATTACAATTCTTAAGACATATAGAAAGAACAAGACTACTATTACATGTCATAGATGTATCTGGTATAGAAGGCAGAAATCCTGTAGAAGATTTCTATACGATTAATACAGAATTAAAAAAATATAGTGAAAAATTAGCGAAAAGAAAGCAAATTATTGTAGCTAATAAAATAGATAGTATGCAAGATTTTAGGTTATATGAGGAATTAGAAAAAGTAGCTCAAAAAGAAAATTTAGAAATCTATAAAATTTCTGCGGTAACAGGAGAAGGGGTAGATACTTTATTAAACCGAGTAACAGAAGTTTTAAAAGAATTACCAAGAGAAGAATTAGTAGAAGTAAAACAACATAAAATATATACTTTAGAGGAAGAAGAGCCGTTTACGATTAAAAGAGAAGATGGTATTTGGGTAGTAGATGGCCCAGCGGTACAAAAATTAATGAGAAGAGTGAATTTAGAAGATAATGAGTCTTTATACTATTTTCAAAAATGCTTAGATGAATTAGGAGTCAATGAAAAATTAAAGAAAATAGGTGTAAAAGAAGGAGATACCGTAAGAGTAGTAGACTGGGAATTAGAATGGTATGATTAAAATTTTAAAAAATGTTAAACTTTTGTTTGACATTTTTTTGTTTGTATGATATGATAAGGAAAATTGAAATGGGAGTGATGAAAATGCCAAAAAAGAAAAAAGATCCAATGTCACTGAATAGAAGAGAAAAAGCTATTTTGAGATTTATCGAAAAACAAGTAAACGAAGTAGGTTATGCTCCATCTGTTAGAGAAATATGCCAAGCTGTAAATCTAAATTCTACAGCAACGGTACACATGTATTTAAGATTATTAGTAGAAAAAGGGTATATTAAGAAGGAAAATCAAAAAGGAAGAACACTAAGATTAATTAAAAATGCAGATAACGAACCAATAGAAAAAGAAGAGAAAAATTTCTATTCTGGAAAAGAAATGGTAGAAGTACCAGTAATAGGTAAAATTACAGCAGGTGAACCAATTTTAGCAGTAGAAAATGTAACAGATACATTCCCTATTCCTATCGATTTTGTGGGAAATAGTGAAAGCTTTATGCTTACTGTTAGAGGAGAGAGTATGATTGAAGCTGGCATTTTAGATGGAGACTATATCTTAGTAAAAAGACAAAATGTAGCTAACAATGGAGAAATTGTTGTGGCTTTAATTGGAGAAGAGGCAACTGTAAAAACTTTTTATAAAGAGAAAGACCATATCCGTCTACAACCAGAAAACAGTACGATGGATCCTATTATCGTTCCAAACTGTGAAATTTTAGGAAAAGTAGCAGGAGTATTTAGAAAAATAAAATAAGCAAAAGAAAAGAATACAAACAGGAGGTTTTAGATAGGGGAGAAACAAAATGGAAAGAATGAAGACTTTTTTCATTTATGCATTATGTGTTATTGCATTCTTTATCTTTTCGCAAATTATCATATACATATGTATTCATACCACATATCGTTACAAAGATTATGAAGTAAAAACACCAATATCTATTACAGTGGAGGTGCAAGCTACTTCTGTAAATGGAATTGTAAAAGGAAGAGTTTTAAATAATACACAAGAAGTAATGGAAAATCAATATTTGCAAATGGAATTTTACTCTAAACAAGATAATTTATTAGGAACAAAATATGTGCCTATCTCTCACTTAGAAGTAGGAGAGCAACAAGAGTATGAGATGAAATTTAATCTTTCAAGGGTGGACCATGTGGTGTTAGATATAGTAGATACAATACCAGAAAATGTAACAGAAGAACAAAAAGAGTCTGATCCAGAAATGGGATTTGCTGTGCTTATTTCGGCACTCATTTTATTAATGGCTGTGTAAAGAAAAAATGACCAGTCATACTAATAGAAATAAAAAACAATTATCGATATAATAGTCTCTAATTTAGGAGACTATTTTTACTTTGCAAAAATGTCTCCAGAAAGGAAAAATAAAATTATGGAGATAAAAGGAATTAAAGTAGGAGATAAAATTTCCAAATATCCTATTATACAAGGAGGAATGGGGGTTGGCGTTTCTGGATATCGCCTAGCGGGAACTGTAGCAAAAGAAGGAGGCATTGGCATTATATCCACAGCAGACATTGGCTATAGAGAACCAGATTTTGAAAAAAATCCAGTAGAAGCAAATTTAAGAGCAATCGATAAAGAAATAGATAAAGCAAGAGAAATAGCACCAAATGGAATTATAGGAATTAACATTATGTGTGCTTTAAATAATTATTCAGAGATGGTAAAAGAAGTAGTAAAAAAAGGAATAGACTTAATTATATCAGGAGCAGGCCTTCCTAAAGATTTACCAGAGTTTGTAAAAGGAACAAAAACCAAAATTGCACCTATCATTTCTTCTGCAAGAGGGGCAAAATTGATTACAAAATTATGGAGAACAAAACATAATTATGTACCAGATATGATTGTAATAGAAGGTCCGGAAGCAGGAGGTCATTTAGGTTTTCATTTAGAAGAATTAGGAGAAGGAGAGAATCCGTTGCCAACAGAGGAAAGGCCAAAATTAGAAGACATCACAAGAGAAGTGATTGAAGAAATGAAAAAGGTAGAGGAAGAGACAGGAAAAGAAATACCTGTTATTGTAGCAGGTGGTATTTATACAGGAGAAGATATTGCAAAATTCTTAAAATTAGGAGCAAGTGGTGTACAAATGGCAACAAGATTTGTAGCAACAGATGAGTGTGATGCAGCAGAAGAATTTAAAAAAGCCTATGTAGATTGTAAGAAGGAAGACATAGAAATTGTAAATAGCCCTGTGGGAATGCCAGGAAGAGCAATTCATAATGCTTTTTTAGATAAGGTAAAGGAGCAAAGACCAAAAATAGAGAAATGTTTAAGGTGTATTCATACTTGTGATGTAAAAACAACGCCATATTGCATTACAAGAGCTTTAATTAATGCAGTAAAAGGAAATATGGAAAATGCTCTGCTTTTTTGCGGTAGTAATGCATACCGTATTCAAAATATAGTTCCTGTGCATCAATTAATGCAGGAATTAATGCAAGAAACAAATTTAGCTATGCAAGCTTAAAAGAAAGGAATGAAAATAAGCGTGGTTATAGATAAAATCAGAAAAAATAAAAAAGTAGAAAAATCACAAAAAAATGTAGCAGCAGCGGATATGCTAATAGGCAAGTGGGTAAAATGTGAAAAATGTAAAGAAATTATCTATAAAGAAGATTTGCACAATAACTTAAGTGTATGTCCTTATTGTGGGAAGCATTTTCGTCTATCTTCTAGGCGTCGATTAAAACAAATTGTAGACGAAGGAACTTTTGAGGAAATAGGGAAAGAAATTCATACAAAAGATCCATTAGAGTTTGAAGGATATCTAAAAAAGGTAGAAAGTTTGCAAGAAAAAACAAAAATTGACGAAGCAGTCACTTGTGGCATAGCAGAAATAGAAGGAATAAGAACAGTACTTGCTATTATGGACGGAAACTTTTTAATGGGAAGTATGGGGTTTTGTGTAGGAGAAAGAATTACACTTGCTATCGAAACAGCCATTCAAGAAAAATTACCTGTTATTATTTTTTGTGTGTCAGGTGGAGCCAGAATGCAAGAAGGGATGATTTCTTTAATGCAAATGGCAAAAACAACGGAAGCAGTGCAAAAATTGCAAGAAGCTGGACTTTTATATATTAGCGTATTAACAGACCCGACCACAGGAGGAGTAACAGCAAGTTTTGCAAGTTTAGGAGATATTATTTTAGCAGAACCAGATGCTTTAATTGGGTTTGCAGGACCAAGAGTCATTGAACAAACAATAGGAGAAAAACTACCAGAAGGATTTCAAAAGTCAGAATTTTTACTAGAACATGGTTTTATTGATAAAATAGTAGAAAGAAAAGACATGAAACATACTTTAGCAAATTTGCTAAGAATGCATCTATCCAATTAATGGCAGGATTTTTGCAAGAGGTATTTTACAATATAGCAGGAAAAAAAAGTCAAAAGAGAGAAAAAATAAAAAAGGAGTGAATTTCTTGAAAAATACAAGCCTTAGTGCATGGGATAAAGTGCAAATAGCAAGAACACTAAAAAGACCAAAAGCATTAGATTATATTCAAAATATTTTTACGGATTTTATAGAATTGCATGGAGATAGATGTTTTGGTGATGATAAATCTATTATAGCAGGAATTGCTATGTTAGAAGACATGCCTGTTACTGTAATAGGAGAGCAAAAAGGGAAAAATGCGAAGGAAAATATGGAAAGAAACTTTGGTATGACAAGTCCGGAAGGATACAGAAAAGCAATTCGATTAATGAAGCAAGCAGAAAAATTTAAAAGACCAGTGATTACTTTCATAGATACACCAGGAGCTTATCCAGGCTTAGGTGCAGAAGAAAGAGGACAACGGAGAAGCCATTGCACAAAGTATGCTTACCATGGCAAAATTAAAAGTGCCTATTATTTGTGTGGTAATAGGAGAAGGTTCTAGTGGAGGAGCATTAGCACTTGGTGTGGGAGATAGAATTGTTATGCTAGAAAATGCCGTATATTCTATATTATCACCAGAAGGATTTGCTAGTATCTTATATAAAGATGCTAGTAAGTCACAAGAAGCAGCAGAAAAAATGAAAATGACAGCAAAAGACTTGCAAAATTTAAAAGTAATCGATAAAATAGTAAATGAGCCTGAAAATGGTGTACAAGAAGAAACGATACAAGAAGTAGCACAAGAATTGAAAAAGTATTTTATTAAAGAAATAAAACAACTACAAAAGAAAGAAGAAAATACTTTATTAGAAGAAAGATACCAAAAATTTAGAAAAATAGGGACAATGTAAGAAAGAGGAGGAAGTTAAAAATGTTATTAGAAGGAAAGAAAGTAGTGATTATGGGAATTAGAAATAAGTGGAGCATTGCTTGGGGAGCAGCACAATCTGCTTATGAGAATGGAGCACAAGTTATCTTTACTCATAATACTTTAGAAAATGAAGAAAAAATAAAAGAATTAATCGCAGAAATACCAGGAGCAAAGTCATTCCCATGTGATGCAGGAAGCGACGAAAGCATCCGTACATGTTTAGAAGAAATCAAAAAAGAATATGGAAAAGTAGATGGAATTTTACACAGTATAGCACATGCTAATACAGCAGATTTAAGAAATGATTTTGTCTTAACTTCAAGAGATGGTTTTGCACATGCTTGCGATATTAGTAGCTATTCACTAGTGGCAGTTGCAAGAATTGCAAAAGAAATAGATTTATTCAATGAAAATGCAAGTATGGTAGCCTTTACCTATTATGGAGCAGAAAAAGCAATAGAAGGTTACAATGTAATGGGTGTAGCAAAAGCGGCACTAGAAGCAAGTATACGTTATTTGGCAATGGATTTAGGAAAAGAAGGAATCCGTGTAAATGGAATATCCGCAGGACCAATCAAAACTTTATCCGCAAAAGGAATTAAAGACTTCGGAACCATTTTAGATGTAGTAGAAGAAAAAGCAGCATTGCATAAAAACGTAACCACTAGACAAGTAGGAGATGCAACAAGCTTCCTATTTAGTTCTATGTCATCAGCTATTACAGGAGAAATTATACATGTAGATAATGGATACTCTATTATGGGAGTTTAAATGTCCCACTAAAGTCAGGGTATCATGTGACATGTCTCATTAAAGTCAGGGCTTAAGTGAGACATAGTAAGAAAAATGTCGAAAATAATAGAAAAAAGAAAAACACAAAAATCCTCTTCGCAAAATAAAAGAACGAAGAGGATTTAGTTTATATAAAAAACAAACCTAGGAAAAAGAAAAAATTTTGAAAAAACATTGATATTTTTTCAAAAACGTAATATAATTGTAATGAAATTGTAACATAATAGCAATAGGAAAGAGAAAGAGCATAATATACCGAAAGGAAGATGGAAATGTTTGGCTTTGGACAAGATATAGGAATCGATTTAGGAACAGCAACCGTAATTGCCTATGTAAAGGGAAAAGGAATTGTTCTTCGTGAGCCATCTGTTGTGGCAGTAGATAATCATACAGGAGATGTTTTAGCAGTAGGAAAAGAAGCAAGGAGGATGCTTCGGGAGAACTCCAGGAAATATAGTAGCAACAAGACCACTAAGAGATGGAGTGATTTCTAATTATACTGTTACAGAAAAAATGTTAAAGTATTTTATTAGCAAAGTATGTGGAAGATTTGTTTTTGCACCACGCATTATGATTTGTATTCCTTCACAAGTAACAGAAGTAGAGAAAAAAGCGGTAATTGATGCTGCATCTCAAGCTGGAGCAAGAAAGGTATATTTAATAGAGGAACCTATTGCAGCAGCTATTGGCGCAGGAATAGATATCTCAAAACCATGTGGAAATATGGTAGTAGATATTGGAGGAGGAACTACAGATATTGCTGTTATTTCTTTAGGAGGGTCAGTAGTTAGTACATCCCTAAAAGTAGCAGGTGACAAATTTGATGAAGCCATTGTAAAATATATAAAAAGAAAACACAATATTATTATAGGAGAAAGAACTGCTGAAGATTTAAAAATTAATATAGGATGTGTATATCCTAAAATACAAGATGCAGAGATGGAGATAAGAGGAAGAGATTTAGGTTCAGGACTTCCAAGTACAATAAAAATTCGTTCTAGTGAAATGCTAGAAGCATTGATAGAACCAGCTTTAATGATAGTAGATAGTGTGCATTCCGTTCTAGAAAGAACACCACCAGAGTTAGCAGCAGATATTAGTGATAAGGGAATTTATATGACAGGTGGAGGTTGTTTAGTAGATGGTTTAGATAAACTTTTGCAAGAAAAAACCGGAATTAATGTAATGATTGCACAAGATGCAGTGTCTTGTGTAGCATTAGGAACAGGAAAAGCACTAGATAATTTAGATACACTAGATGCCAAAACAAGAAGGTAAAACTTTTTGTTTTAGCACACCTAGTAGTTACAAGGATAGAACTTAAGTAAAGGGAAAGCTTGGGTTCTATTTTTTTGCGAGAAACCGTGAACCATACTCACTGTACAATATTTAAAAGTATGGTAATATATAAAATATAATTATAATAACTTATTGACATAAATTAAAAAATGAAAAAGTGAATAAGTTAAGAAAAATTGGGAAAACATAAGAAAAATAGGAGGAGAAAAAACATGAGGAATTTTGTGAAAAAACAAAAAGGAATTACATTAATTGCACTTGTTGTAACGATTATTGTGCTAATTATTTTAGCTGGAGTATCTATAGCTATGCTAGTAGGAGAAAACGGAATAATCACACAAGCACAAAGAGCGGCACAAGAGACAGAGCAAGCTCAAAAAGACGAAGCAGCAGGATTGTCTAGTCTAGAAACAGCCATACAAGAAGCACTAGGAAATGTATATAATGAAGAAAAAGGAGTAAATGCTCCAAGACTTGCTAGCGGAATGACACCAATTAAATTTACAGATCCAACAGAAAGCGAAAAGGGAACAGTGGTAACAACAAACAGTGAAGATGCAGAATGGTATAATTATAATGAAAAGAAATGGGCAAACGCACAAACCGAAGATGGAAGTATGTGGGTATGGATACCAAGATTTGCCTACAGAGTAGATAATACTAGTAAGACATTTGATATAGTATTTTTAGTAGGAACGACAGACCAATATTATGATGAAAATGGAGTATTGCAAACAGCAAAACGTTGCACAAGTGAAGACGAAGCAGTAGACACTACAACAGGATATACCGTACACCCAGCCTTTACAGACGAAACAGCCATTAATTACAGAAATGGTGGATGGAATAAAGAAATTACGGGAATTTGGGTAGCTAAATTCGAAGCTGGATATGCAAGTGGAAATAATGAGACAGAAGTAAAAGCAAGTAGTGTGAATTATAGTCAAAATAATGCATGGATTAGAAGTATAGAATTACATGGTGATATTACAACAGGTGATGGAAATGGAGATGCAAGAAACTGGTTAGATGGAATCTATGGAAGAACAACAGCGATAAAATATCCAGTATTCCAACCGACAACCTATAGTATGAATTATATTAATATAAATGATGCTTATAATATTGCTAAGGCCTTAAATGAAAATGGAAATATTTATGGTTTTAATGGAGGAGCAGATAGTCATTTAATGAAAAATAGTGAATGGGGAGCAGTAGCGTATCTATCAAAAAGTCAATATGGATTAGGAACAACAGATATCACAGTAAATAATATAACTTTAAATAGTGGAGTAAAACAAAGAACAGAGCCAACGGGACAAAATGAGGTAGATAGTGTATATGCAGTAACAGGCTGTACTACAGGAAGTACAAGTTCAGGAGAAAAGCAAACAACGATAGAAAATATTAATGCAACAACAGCTAATGAAGCAAAAGATGGAGTGTATACATGGGATCAATTAAATGGAACAAAGGCAAGTTGTACAGGAACAATATATGGAGTGTATGATATGAGTGGAGGTACATGGGAAAGAACAACAGGTTATATAGCAAACGAAAGTGCGAGTTTAGAGGATTATGGAAAAAGTATGACATATGAAGGAAACAATTTAAAAACAATTAGTACCAAGTATTCAACAGTATATCCTCATAATAGCGAAACAGATAGACCAGATATAATAGATGCATCAGGAAGTAGTACAAATATTAATATAGCAAGTAATAACAACTGGATAGCTAATAGGTTAATTTATGGAGATGCTATCCGTGAGACATCTACAGCAGGAACTGGTAATAACCAGTGGTATGATGATGGATCTTACTTTCCAGGGCTTTATACTTCGTTTACTATTCGTGGTGGCAGTTTCTACAATGGTGAGGGTGCGGGTTTGTTATATTTTGCTCGACGTGACGGTGGAAGCGATTTTAGTGGAGGGTTCCGTGCAACTGTAGTTGTACTCTAGTATAAAAAAGAGGAGAATTGAAGTATACAAATAGATAAGATATTATAAAATCTAATGTGCAAAAAACTAGCACAGATGGTGTAGAATATGGTGTGTGAAATAAAAAGTAGCACATCATATTTTCGTTGATGGTGTAGAATATGGTGTGTGAAATAAAAAAGTAGCACATCATATTTTTTGTGCGCAGAAGGAGGAGATAAT
>CALXAS010000009.1 GCA_944386315.1 uncultured Clostridia bacterium
AAATAGGGCACTCGAAAAATGGTTTTAAATAATTTTCATCTTTTCCTATGGAGTGCAAGATAGAAAGCTTTTCTTCTTTTAAAGAGTCTATTTTTTTATGTAGTTGTTGTAAAAGAGAGCGATCTGAATTGGTGATTAAAGCCCTAGAAGTTTGAATTGCTTCTTTACTTAAAGAATGTTCAATTTCTTCTAAGCGAGGGAATTCTTGATATAAAGATTCCTTTCTTCTATCAGCTTCATAGATTGCTTGCATTCTTTTTTTTTCATATTCTGTTAGTAATTGGTTTAAGTAAGAACGTTCCATGAAAGACTCCTTTATAAATTAAAATTAGCGTATAAATTATTTAAGTTATCGTAAGTACGTTGTTCGTAATTATTATAACCTGTTTTTTTCTCTAGTTCTTTTACATTTTTATTTTTTTGTTTTAATTCTGATAAGAAACTTTGCACTTGTTCAGGAGTTTTAAATCCTCTATCATGCCAGTCTGTAAGTAATTTATCTAAATAGTCAAAACTAGGATTAGTTTTAGAAGTAGTCTTTTTTAAGGCAATTTCTATGATAGATAAATTATAATTATAATCTAAACTCCACTTCTCAATATAGGCCTGTTCATATTGTGTAAGAGGTCTAGTATAACCTAATTTTTTTGCAATAGATTTATATAAAACATTTAACTTCTCTTGTTTTTCAAAATAAGTATCCAAATCATTAAATGTTTTAATATTGTTTTTAGCCCAAGCGTCTGCTACTGCTTGAATATAATTACGATGCAAAGCAGAACGGTTGTAGCAGTAACGGAAAAGAGCAATCATGACCTCTTCATCAAAACCATATTTTTTAAACCATAAATCTATGTCGCTATACCAAGATGGAGACATAATACCTTGAAAAAATTCATTGTTAATATTTTCGATTGCCTTTGCGCGGTATTGATTTTTGGCTGTCTGTTGTAATGTTTCAGGAGATAGAGAAACAAGAGGCTTATATAATTTGTGTAACTCTATTTCTTGTAAATCATTTATAATATAACCAGTATTCTTTTTGGTGATAACGCCGAAATCTTCCCAATATTTGATAGAATCCTGAATCGTTTTTACAGGTAATTCTAATTTTTTAGATAGGTCGTTAATTTTTACATCTTTACCATATTTAGAAAGGAAAATTAAATACAAATATACTTTGATATAGTCACCATTAGATTGAGATAAATATTCTGTAAAAAAAACATCTGGTAACTCTGTATTAGAAAATAAAAGAGGTGTATCGTTTTGTTCTAATTTCATTTTATTAAACTCCCTTCCTAAAGAAACTTGTCACATTATATCATTTCTTATCTGTTTTTACAAGAAAGAAAGAGAAAAATCCTATCATTCTATTTTTCGATAAAGATAGACTTTTCTATTTTTAAAGAATAGAAAAAGATAAACAAAAATATATAATAAGTTTTCATGTTGAAAGCCAATAATACTAAGTAAAAAAAGAGGAAAACAAATGGTAATAAATATGATTACTTTTACAGAAATATCTGTTAAGAAAAAATGTGCAAAAGCAAAATAGATAATCCAAATAACAATGTTAAAAATGGCGGTGGAGTAATCTATAAAGCCAAATAATTTTGTATGAAAACGATAATTTTGAGGGAAAATAAATTTCATGCGTTTATTCCTTACATGATTTATTTACAATCTATTTTAGAAGTTAAATGGCATTAATGAAAGATTGCATCAGAAAAATTAATGTCATTTTAATAAAGAGCGAATACTAGAAAAACCAGAGGAGATGTCTGTAGAGATTCCTCCCAATAATTCTCTAGTATAACTACCTGCACGCGAGAGGGCATAAATTCCACCTATATACATAAATTTACTAAGTAAATCTTGCGAAGAATAGTCTACGGAAAAGAGCAATATTAAAATAAAAGAAATGAGAGTTTGTAAAAGTAAAAGGGATAACAAATTTCTTAGCCATATCTTAAAAAACCAAGAAGTAGAATGATTAATTAAGCAAAGAAAGGCAAATGGAGTAATAAAAACAAATACTTTTACCATGATATAGCGAAGAGCGTAGGAAAACATTAAATTAAGAAGCTGAAACGAAATAAAACCCTTTAAAATACCATCTATGGAAAATATAGAAAATTCATTTTCTTCTATTTGAATAAGCTGATTCAAATTTTGTATAAAATTTTCAAATGAAATAGATTTATGTAACAAAGAAGAACCCATGTCTAAAATAGAACCGGATATGTAGTAGTTAATCTGTAAAATTTGTTCACAAATAAAATAAGAAAATTGAAGTGCAACAGCAAAGATGAGCAATTTAAAAATAAATTGATAAGGTCTTTCTAATTCGACATAAGAAAAATGAGAATACAGTAGGCGAACAGCATAATAGATAGAAAAGCCAACTAATAAGCTATTTGCTAAGGTAAGTAATGTTTCTAAAATAGAGCTAGTATTTATCTGCTGGATAGAGGAACTGCTAAGAATATCTGGAGTAATAAAGGCTAATTTATCTAAAATCACGTACATTTGTTGATCTATGGAGTAAAAAAATTGTGAAAATAGAGTATTAATGGTATCTAAGATAATTTGAGCCATTTGAGTATAATTTTGCAATATAACCTCCTTGTTATCCTACTAAAGATTGGATGGCAGATAAAATTAAATTAATAGCTAAGATAAAAGCATAGGAAAAAAGACTACCTTTTATTAATTTTTTCCCAGTACGAATTTTTTCTTCATCACCAAAGCTAAATTTTTTCATAAATACACCTGTCCCTACGGCGACGGCAGCTGCAGGAGTAGCAAGTTTAATAAGCCATTCTTTAATAGATTCAAAGGCACTATTTAATTTATTTACTAATTCTGGTTCTCCCCAAGCAAAACAAGAAGGAGAGAAAAGAAAAGTAAATAATATAGATAATAGTAAAAAATAAACAATATAATAAATTTTTCGATTCATATAAGACCTCCTTTATATTAATTAGAGCGAAAATAAGGTAACATAGTTAATTTTTCTGGCTTTTTTATGGTGTCTCCGTCCGAGAGGAAAGAAAGACAAGAAAAAGAGGGAAGAGCTTGCGTAAAAAATTGAAAATCAAAGGTAAAATCTGTTTGAGAATAAGTGCTGTAGGATTCCGAAAGATTAGAATCTTTAGATTGGAAATTTTGAAAAATAGGATGAAAAGTAGTCTCTTTCGCATTTTCAGAAATAGTTTTAGATATTTTCGTTTTATCTTGTTTTCCAATTTGTTTTTGTGCATCTTCTATTGTAAAAATATCGTCTGTACGAAACCATAGTTTATTAATTAAATTTTGGATAATTACTTTTACGCAAGAAGTGTCTTTTAGAGTATGTAGTAGAGAGGTATAACTTTGGGTAGCAATAATATTAATACATTTGGCTTCCCTGCTTTGTGCAAAAAAGGAAGCATCGCTTGCTGTGACGTATTCATGAAATTCGTCACTAATAAAACATACAGACCTTTGGCTTGCGTAAGGATTAGCAAGTCTGCTCATTACTTCTGTTTGAAAATCTAATTTTAAATAGGCAGCAATTACCTTAGATAAATTTTGATAATCTGCGATGTTTAGGTTTAGTACAACAATTTTTCCTTTCTCGATAACATCGGAAAAACCCAGAAAGTTCAAATCTTGTAGAGAAGAGCAAAAAGTATTTTTTACCTGATAATCGTTTAAAAATAAGCTGGTAATTCTGGTAATTTCTGATTTTAAAATAGAAATCGTACGAGCATCTAAGCTTTTAAATTCTTTTTCAAAGAATTCTAAACTAGAAAGTAAGTCATAATTTTCCTCTGAAGAAAAAGTATTTTTTAGAAAAAGCTCATGCAAAAATGCTACTTTTTCCGCATAATAACTGGGGGAAGTAATAAGATGATGTATTTCTTCAAAGGTGACATAGCCATGATGATATAGACGACAAAGCTTAATAGATTCTAATAGAATTTGATGTGCTTTATCTATCCAAAAAGATTCAGAATTGTTTGGTGAAAAAAGTAAAAGGATGGATTTTAACCTATCTGCTAATACAGAGGCTCTTAAATGTGGTTTATGCAATGGATTATATTTGATATTACCACTAAGGTCGATGGTAATAACATCTTCTTCTCTTTCACAATTTTGAGCATAAGAAAGAACCTGCTTATAATAGTTTCCTTTTACATCTAAAATGAGCATACCAAGTTTTTCTTTTGTAGAGTTACTTTTATATTCTATTAATTGTTTGGTAAAAGGGTACATAGCACTACTTGTTTTTCCTGTTCCAATAGCTCCTGTAATAAAAATATTTTGATATAAGCTTTTTTCCGGAAGGGTAACCAATTCGTGAGAACTAGAGTAACCAATTTTCAATTGTAGAACTTCTTTTTTTTCCGTATCTTTATTTTTTTTCTTGAAGAGGAAAGAGAAAATGGATAAAGATAATAGTTTAGAAGAAAAGGAAAAAAACAAAAATAAATTAGCATAGAGGTAGGTAAAGACAAAAACTATTTTTATGATTTTCCAAAGTAAAGGCTGTTCTACACAAATATCAAAGGGACGTAATCCGTAAGGAATGATAACATGAGCTTCTTGATAAATTGGTGAAAAAAGAAAATAAGCAATGAGACAGGATAGAAAAGTAGGAATAAGTGCTAACAAAAAAGCTTTAACTTTCATGGGAGGAATTCTCCTCATACTTTCTTTTCAAATACAATTTAGCACCTTGCTTTTGGTGTAAAAAATACATTTGAAAAAAGGTATAAATAGAATAAAAAGTAATAAAAAAATTCATAATAAGAATAATAAAAAAAGTATGGAGCAAAACTTCTATGATGATCACTCTCCTTTCGTGGGAACATAATACAATAAATTTTTCATTTTGTCTATACTTTTTTTGAAAAATGTGTTATAATGACAAAGGTTCTAAAAATAACCGAAAAATCGACAAAAAAGAAAGGTGGATAAAGTATGGAAATAAATAAAGATATGACAATAGGAGAATTAATAGAAAAAGCACCGGAAAAAACAGAAATTTTGTTAAATGCAGGTATGCATTGTTTAGGTTGTCCAGCATCTCAAGCAGAGACAATAGAAGAAGCTTGTGATGTACATGGCATTGATGTAAATGAGTTAATTGAGAAATTAAATGCCTAATTTCATAGAAAATTCACAAAAAGTTTACAAATTTATAAGATTTTTTCAAAAATCAATTGACAAAATCAAAAAAATATAGTAAACTATACAAGCAGTCGCAAATGAAATGCGACTCTACTTGGGTCATTAGCTCAGGTGGTAGAGCACTTGACTTTTAATCAAGTTGTCCGCGGTTCGAGTCCGCGATGGCTCACCAAAAAGGATTTAGCATTTGTCTAAATCCTTAGCATATAAGGCCCCGTGGTCAAGCGGTTAAGACATCGCCCTTTCACGGCGGAGACATGGGTTCGATTCCCGTCGGGGTCACCACTTTTGCCACTTTAGCTCAGATGGTAGAGCAACTGACTTGTGGAATAGGTAGAAAGTAATTTCTATTTTGAACTATTTTGCACCTTTATTTGGAAACGAATAAAGTGGACACCGCTAATTCGGGGAAGACTAAGTATTAGAAATAATATAAGTTAATCCCGAGCTAAGGAAGAAATTCCTGAGTGTAGAGACTTTATACGGTGTACCTAAAGCTTAAAAAAGCAATGGTAAAGAGAAAGTCCAGACTACAAACACATTTGTGGTAATGAAAATTATAGTAGTATGAATCAGTAGGTCGCCCGTTCGATTCGGGCAAGTGGCTCCATACTTAAAACCAGGCTTGTAATTGAACTTGCTTGGTTTTTTGTTTTTAGAAAAAATACAATCAATAGGGGAGATAAAAATGGCAAAAACAATTATAGTAACAGGAGGTTCCAGAGGAATAGGAGCAGGAATTGTAAAATTACTAGCAGAAGAAAATAATAATATTGTGCTAAATTATAATAAATCAGAAGAAAAAGCTAAAAAAATACAAAAAGAATGCACAGATTTAGGAAAAAATGTGGAAATCTTTAAGGCAGATGTGACAAAGCGAGAAGAAGTAAAGAAATTAGTAGAATTTACTATTCAAAAATATAAAAAAATAGATGTTTTAATTAACAATGCAGGCATATCACAAAGTAAGCTATTTACAGAAGTGACTGATGAGGAGTGGAGATATGTAATAGACAACAATCTTACCTCTGTATTTTATATGTCACAAGAAGTGGTTCCTCATATGATACAGCAGCAAAGTGGTTGTATTATTAATATTTCATCTATTTGGGGAATGGTAGGAAGTTCTTGCGAAAGTGTTTATAGTGTGAGCAAAGCTGGAGTAGATGGACTTACCAAAGCGTTGGCAAAGGAATTAGGACCATCCCATATTCGAGTAAACAGTATTGCACCGGGACTTATCGATACACAAATGAATCAAGATTTATCAGAGGAAGTGTTAGAGGAAATCAAAGAAGAAACACCATTAGGAAAAATAGGAACGCCAGAGGATATTGCTAAGTGCGTAAAATGGTTAATAGAGGATGAATTTACAACAGGGCAAATTATTTCTATTAATGGGGGATGGGTTATTATATAAAATTAAAAATGTGCTAAAGGGAGAAATTAAATAAGGACCAAATATTCTTATTTAGTTCTTTCTTATTTTTTTGTGTTTTAAGAATCATAAAAAGACTGAGAACACAATAATGTTTCTGAAGAGCAATTTAAGGAAGACATTCCAGAAATTAATAAATAGTTTAAAGAAAGATTTGAAATATTTTTAATCTTTACTTGACATATACAAACAATTGTTTTAAAATACATATAAAGTTTACAGAGATTGGAAGTGATATTTATGAAGAAAGAACTCATAAAAACACAAATGAAAGTAAAAGATAATTTAGTAAATGTTATGAGAGTCGGAGAGATAGATTATATTTCATTAACAGATTTAGCACGATATAAAAATCCATTGACTCCCGGAGATGTTATTATAAAATGGATGAGTAATAAAAGTTCTTTTGATTTTTATTGTTTATGGGAAGAATTATCTAATCCTAATTTTAAACTAGCGGAATCCCGCGAGTTTAAAAATGATGCTGCTACTCAATCGTTTACAATGAGTCCATCTAGGTGGATAAAAGAAACAAATGCAATAGGCTTTATTTCTAAAAGAGGTAAATATGATGGTGGAACTTTTGCACATCCAGATATAGCTCTTGAATTTGCTTCTTGGATAGATTCAGCATTTAAATTATATTTAATAAAAGAATTTGAAAGATTAAAACAAAATGAGAGTTATCAAAACAAAATCGATTGGTCAGTTAGACGAGAGCTTGCAAAAACCAATTATAGAATACATACTGATAGTATAAAAGCAAATCTTGTTCCTACACTAACTGAAAAGCAAAAACTATATGTATATGCTAACGAAGCAGATATTTTAAATGTTGCATTATTTGGTATGACTGCAAAAGAATGGAAAGACAAGAATCCTACTTTAGATGGTAATATGCGAGATTATGCAAATATTCTTCAGCTTGTAATTTTGGTAAATCTTGAAAATTTAAATGCTCAGATGATAAAAGATGGTTTAGGACAAAAGGATAGATTAGAAAAGTTAAATGCTATTGCTAAAGAGCAATATATTATTTTACATGATAGCAATAGTATTGAAAAAATTGAAATATTAGACAATAAAAATAATTTGAAGAAACAGACTATTCGGTGACTAGAATAGAAAATTCGGAGCATTTCAATAAAGATAATTTATTGAAATGTTCCGAAATAAGCTCTTTTAATTTTCATTTATTTTTCTTTTATAATTTCCAGAAATAATTTTTGGAACGTAATGTAAAATTTTATAAATAGCAAGTTTTATCTTTTTACTCCAAATATAAGATTTTCTCAAACCTTTATGAAGAGACATACCATTTTCAGGAGTAGTAACTAAAGATAATTCTGTTTCAGGTTCTTCTACTTCTACTTTTTCAATAGGAAAATAGAAATTTTGACCAAAGCAGTTATCCCACTCGCCTTTTTCATTTTTAAAACACAAACCTAAAGAATCGAACTCTCCAATTTCAATTTCACATTGAAATCCAAGTTCTGTTTTTTCCATTTGAACATCTTGAGCATTTTCCCAGTTTTCACCAAACCCATAATGCAAAGAAACTTCTTCAGAACCTATTTGATAAAGGTAACCCACATAAGAAATTTTCAAAGTAGAATTTTGTGTGATTTTGTCTGTATTAAAAAATATATTTTTTACAAGTTCCATAGTTTATCTCTCTCCTTAAATTTTATCTTTTGCAACATCATTATATTATTAAAATTTGTAATATTCAAGTGTTTTTTCATAAAAAATATCAAAAAATGGAAAATTATGATTTTGGCATAGGATAAATCTTTCCAACAATAGTAAAATCAGCATCTTCATCAAAATCAATTTCTGGATAATTTTTATTTTCTGCACGAAGCACTAATTTATCTTTTCGAATAATGAAATGACGAATAAAGAATTCACCATTATAAATAAATAGTCCAATGTCCTTTGTATCTAAAGGGGTATTAAATTCTAAAAATGCGTAGGAGCCTTTTGGAAGAATAGGTTCCATAGCATCATCTGGCACTTTTAAAGCAATAGAGGCTGTTGGAATACTAGTAGGACAATCTACTAAACCCTCAAAATTTTCAAATGCAGGAATTTTCGTGCAACAAATATGGTTACTCCATTTATATCTTTTATGGTCATCTGTAATTTCTTTATCATAGGTATACATTAAAGGTTGATAAGGTATTTCTAAAGCTTTGCAAATCTTTTTTAAAGCTTTATGACTAGGGGTTCTTTCATTCTTCTCAATATGAGATAAATGCCCTATATTAATTCCCGTATTTCTTGCAACATATACTTTGGTAATATTTTTGTCTTTTCTTACTTTGGTAATCATACTTCCTAACATCATAAAAATCTACCTCTTTTGACAATTTTCCATTATTATATATAAAAAAAGAAAATTTGTCTATAAAAAAAGAAAATTTTAGAAAAAAATGAAGAAAAAAATATATTGTAAAACAGGGCATAATATGATAATATGAAAATATACATAGAGATAAAGAGAGGTTTTTAAATGAAAAAAGAAAAAACAAAAGAAAATAGAAAATCTAAAAAAAGGATTGTTATTAGTATATTTTCTATTATTACCTTTTTTTTATTTTTTTCTGTTATTTTTGCAGTATTGCAAATGGGAAACAATAAAATAATGATAGGAGTAAAAATAGAAAATATAGATGTTTCAAATTTGACAAAACAAGAAGCTATAGAGAAAATGCAGCAGTGGTATGAAGAAAAAATAAAACAAGAAGTAAAATTAAAATATCAAGAGATAGAAGAAACCATACAAATAGAACAATTTGACCCAGTAGTAGAAATAGAACAAGCAGTAGATGAGGCCTACAAGGTAGGTAGGAGCGGGAATATTGTGCAAGATAATTATACCATCCTTTCTGCCATGTTAACTGGTAGAGAAATAGAGTTATCTTTTCAAATAGATGAAGAAAAATTAAACCAGAAAATAGAAGAAATTAGTGCAAAATTACCTAATGCGGTAGTAGAGAGTAATTATTATATAGAAGAAGATCAACTTATAATCAAAAAAGGAACAAAAGGAATACAAATTAAAGAAGAGGAACTAAAAGAAAAAATAAAAGAAACTTATCAAAAAGACGGGCAAGAAGAAATTCAAATTCCAGTTCAAGAAGTAGAGCCAGAGGCAATAGACCTACAAAAAATTCATGATGAAATTTATAAAGAACCTCAAGATGCTTATGTATCTCAAGATCCAGTACAAGTACATCCACATGTAAATGGAGTAGACTTTGCTATTTCTATGGAAGAAGCACAAAAATTATTAGAAGAAGAGAAAGAAGAATATGTGATTCCTTTAACCATTACTGTGCCAGAAAAAACAACAGAAAATCTAGGGGAAGAAGCTTTTCCAACAGTCTTAGGAGAGTTTACAACAAGATATGATGCAAGTAATAAAAATAGGAGCAATAATCTAGA
The DNA here is from genome assembly GCA_944386315.1 of uncultured Clostridia bacterium. Lineage (GTDB taxonomy): Bacteria > Bacillota > Clostridia > TANB77 > CAG-508 > UMGS1663. Next base: position 10,070 of record CALXAS010000009.1, read on the forward strand.
GATTGCATCAAAGAAAATAGATGGAACAGTGGTGTTACCAGGAGAGACATTTTCTTATAATAAAATTGTAGGGGAAAGAACCATTGCAGAAGGATACAAAGAAGCAGCTGTTTATTCCGGAGGAAAAGTAGTAGAAGGTATTGGAGGAGGAATTTGTCAGTTATCTTCTACCTTATACAATGCAGTATTGTATGCTAATTTAGAAATTGTAAGCCGCTCTAATCACAGATTTTTAACTTCTTACGTAGATGCAGGAAGGGATGCTACGGTCTCTTGGGGAACTATTGATTTTCAATTTAAAAATACGAGAAGTTATCCAATCAAAGTAGTTTCCACTGTAAAAAACGGAGTAGTCAATATACAAATAAAGGGCATACAAGAAGAAAAAGAATATATAGTAACCATACAAAGTACCGTAACAGAAACGATTCCATATACGACCAATACCATAGAAGATAATACAATTCCTAAAGGAACAACCGTAATAGAACAAAACGGAGCAGATGGAGCAAAAAGTGTAACCTATAAAATTGTTTCTTATAATGGAATTGAAGTAGAAAGAACACTACTTTCGAATGATACGTATAGTGCATTAGAAAAAATTATTCGCAAAGGCACAAAAGAAGAAGTGCAAACTAGTACACAAGCTAGCCAAGACACAGCAGAACAAACCAATACGATGGTAGAAGAGTAGAAAAATAGAGAAGGTAGCTCTTGACAAGAACTACCTTCTCGTATTATAATACATAATAGTTTGTGAGGAAATGGGTGATTAGCTCAGTTGGTAGAGCAGCTGACTCTTAATCAGAAGGTCCGGGGTTCGAACCCCCGATTGCCCACCAAAAAACTGATTGGGAGAAAATTTATGAATAATTTGCCTAGAAATGTACAAGAATCTATCCGTACATTTGTTGAAGGGTGTAATAGAATTTTAGGGAAAAGAATAAAAAAATTATATTATATGGTTCTTATGCTAGAGGTGATTACAATACGTCATCTGATATAGATATTTTAGTATTAACAGACTATGAACCGAAACAATTTTATTCTGCTTTAAAGAAATTATCTGGAATGACGTATGAAATAGAATTAAACTACAATGTTATTTTAATACCTTTAATTAATAATATAAAAAATTACAATGAAGAGATAGATACAATTCCTTTTTATGCGAATATAAAAAAGGAAGGAGTTGTTATAATGCAGAAACATATATTAGAAACTGGTTAAAAGAAAATACAGAACTTTCTGACGAAGAAATTGAAAATAAAATAAATAATTAGATAGAGAAAAAAAGAAAGAAATAGGAAATCAGATCTTTCTTTTTTTCTTTATAAAAAATCTATTGCAATACCATAAAAAAGACAGTATAATGAAAAAAGAGGGGTGATAAATATGTTAAAAATGTATCATACAGATATGCAAACAAATATAACAGAAGAAACAACAAAATATGAAAAAGGAAATTGGATTAACATGGTTGCCCCGACAGAGGAAGAAATACAAGAAGTATGTACGAATATTGGTATACAAGATAATTTTATTCGTTATGCTTTAGATTTTGAAGAAAAAGCTAGAATTGATATGGAAGAAGATGACCAAACTGTTTTATTCATTATAGATGTTCCTATTATTGAATTAGAAAAATCCAATGAAGAATATTCTACCATGCCCTTAGGAATTATTATGGTAAGAGATGATTATTTTATTACGGTTTCTATTAAGAAAAATAGAATTATTGAAACATTGGAAAAAAAGAAAGATATTATTACCTATAAAAAAAGTAGATTGCTATTACAAATTTTTTATCAAAATGCTTCAGAATTTTTACATTATTTAAAAAGAATTAATAAGGAAACAGAAATTGCCGAAAATGTATTAAAAAATTCTTTAAAAAACAGAGAATTACTAAAAATGCTTAGCCTAGAAAAAAGTTTAGTTTATTTTACGACATCTCTAAAATCCAATGAAGTAGTTATGGAAAAAACATTAAGGGGAAAAATGATAAAATTATATGAAGAAGATGAAGATATTTTAGAAGATGCCATTATTGAAAATAAACAAGCAATTGAAATGGCAAAAATATATAGCGATATTTTAAATGGAACAATGGATGCTTATGCTTCTATTATTTCTAACAATTTAAATGGTGTTATGAAATTTTTAACATCCATTACCATTATTTTAGCAATTCCAACCATGATAGCCAGCTATTGGGGAATGAATGTGCCAGTTCCTTTGCAAAATCATCCACTTGGTTTTGTTATTGTAGTTGCATTCTCTATACTTTTAGGTGTCATTGCTATGTGGTGGCTTAAAAAAAAGAATATGATGGACTAAATTTATTATTTGCATAAATCCTAAAAAAATGCATAAAATAACTTTAAAACAAAATAAAAAGAAAGGATGTTATGCAAAATGAAAATTATAGATAAGATAGCATTAGTGCTAATTATTATTGGTGCTATCAATTGGGGACTAATTGGAATATTTAATTTTAACTTAGTTTCTACACTTTTCGGGGATATGTCTATTATTAGTAGAATTGTTTATATATTAGTAGGTATTTCTGGAATATGGGGTATAAGATTATTATTCAATGATAAAGATTAAAAAGAAAAAGTCTAGCGATGCTAGGCTTTTTCTACTTGAAAAAAACAAATAAATTGTGTATAATAAAGCCCAATGATAAAAATACGAGGAGGTAAGAACATTGTTAAATGCAATAGGTGTAACCGTACGTTTTGGAAAAAGAACCTTATTTGAAGATGTCAATATAAAATTTAATAAAGGATGTTGTTATGGTATTATTGGAGCAAATGGAGCAGGAAAATCCACATTCTTAAAAGTTTTGTCAGGGGAACTAGAGCCTAGCAAAGGGGAAGTAACTATGGATAAAGGAGAAAGATTATCCGTATTAAAGCAAGACCACTTTGCCTTTGAAGAATACACCGTAATGGATACCGTTATTATGGGAAATCAAGAATTATATCAAATTATGAAAGAAAAAGAAGCCATTTATAGTAAACCAGACTTTTCAGAAGAAGATGGTATGAAAGCAGCAAAATTAGAAGAAAGATTTGCAGAGTTAGATGGTTGGAATGCAGAAACAGATGCTGCACAATTACTAAATGAACTAGGAATAGATACCCAAAATCATACAAAATTAATGAGCGAACTAGAGGCAAAGGATAAAGTAAAAGTATTGCTTGCGCAGGCTTTGTTTGGAAATCCAGATATCCTTTTATTAGACGAGCCAACCAACGATTTAGACTTAAAAACCATTAATTGGTTAGAAGAATTTTTAATTAATTTTGAAAATACTGTAATTGTAGTATCCCATGATAGATACTTTTTAAATAAAGTTTGTACCAACATTGCAGATGTAGACTTTGGTCAAATTAAAGTATATCCAGGAAATTACGATTTCTGGTATGAATCTAGCCAATTAGTGCAAAAGCAAATGAAAGAAGCTAATAAAAAGAAAGAAGAAAAAATTAAAGAATTACAAGCTTTTATTGCTAGATTTAGTGCCAATGCTTCTAAATCTAAACAAGCAACTTCTAGAAAGAAATCTTTAGAGAAAATTGAGTTAGAAGATATTAAACCATCTAATAGAAGATATCCTTACATAGATTTTAAACCAGATAGAGAACCAGGAAAAGAAATCTTAAAAGTAAAAAATATTTCGAAAACAATAGGAGAAGAGAAAATATTAGATAATGTATCCTTCGTTGTAAAACCAGGAGATAAAATTGCTATTTTAGCAGATAACGAAAATGCAAAAACTGTTTTATTCCAAATATTAGCAGGAGAAATGGAGGCAGATGAGGGAGAAGTAGAATGGGGAACCACCATTACCTCTACCTATTTCCCAAAAGATAATAATTATCTATTTACAGACGATATGTCTATTACAGATTGGTTAAGACAATATTCCAAAGACCCAGATGAAACCTACGTAAGAAGCTTTTTAGGAAGAATGTTATTCTCTGGAGAAGAAGCACTAAAAAATATAAAGGTGCTATCCGGAGGAGAAAAAGTAAGATGTGTTTTATCCAAAATGATGCTATCTGGTGCTAATTTCTTAATTATGGACGAGCCAACTAACCACTTGGATATGGAGAGTATTACAGCACTAAATGAGGCAATGACAAAATTTAAAGGAAACATTGTATTTACTTCTCATGACCATCAATTAATGCAAACCGTAGCAAACCGTATTATTGACATTCGTTTGGATAAAATAGTGGATAAAGAAACAACCTACGATGCTTACTTAGGATTAGAGTAGAAGGGAGCAAAGAAGTGATAAAAAAACTAGAGAGCCAAAGAGCAAAAGAAATCTATTCTTTTATGGAAAAAGATTTTAAAGAAGATGAAATTCCAGAGGAAGAGGACTTTTATGCCTATGTAAAAGATGGAAGCCTTATTCTATATGCTTATGAAGAAGAAAATAGAGAAAAAGCCTATATGGTGTGGATAAAGAAAAATAACATTGTTTTAATTACTCATTTGGCAGTAAAAGAAGAATATAGAAGCAATGGAATAGGAAGCAAAATGATAAAAGAAATGGAAGAGACTTTTCCACAGATAAAACAATGGATTGTGGAAGCAGAGACAGAAAAAGAAGCCAAAATGGAAGAAGAACGAAAGAATATACAAAGACGATTCCGTTTTTACGAAAAATTAGGATTCCAAAAACAAGAAACAATAGACTATGTACTATATGGTGTTTCCTATTATTTATTTGTAAAATCAAAAGAAAAAATAGAACCAGAAGAGTTAGCAAAAACAATGAGAGAGTTATATGGAAATCATATTTCAGAAAATAAAATGCAGATAAAAATAGAGGAATAAAAGGAAAGGGTGGATAAAATGGATATTACAAAAACAATCGCAGAGGAATTAAACGTAAAGGTAAGCCAAGTAGAAGCGGCAGTTCGCCTAATAGATGAAGGCAACACTATTCCTTTTATTGCGAGATATAGAAAAGAGGCAACAGGAGGACTTTCTGATGAAGTTTTAAGAGAATTAGGAGAGCGCTTAGCCTATTTAAGAAATTTAGAAGCAAGAAAAGAAGAAGTCAAAAATGCCATAGAAAATCAGGGAAAGCTAACAGACGAAATAGTAAATTCCCTAGCACTTGCTAAAACACTAGCAGAAGTAGAAGATATTTATAGGCCATACAAGCAAAAGAAAAGAACCAGAGCAACCATTGCAAAAGAGAAAGGTTTAGAACCACTAGCTACCATTATTTATATGCAATTAGAAAAAAGACCAATAGAAGAAGTAGCCAAAGAATACATAGATGCAGAAAAAGGAATAGAAACCGTAGAAGAGGCTTTGGCAGGCGCGAAGGATATTATAGCAGAAATCATATCAGACGAACCAAAGTATAGAAAAGAAATTAAGAGATTATGCTATAGAGAAGGAAAAATAGAAACCAAAGCCGCTAAAGAAGAAAAATCCAACTATGAAATGTATTATGACTTTTCTGAAAAACTAAATCGTATTCCTAGCCATAGAATTTTAGCCATCAATAGAGGAGAAAAAGAAGAATTTTTAAAAGTAAAAATAGAAAAACCAGAAGAACAAATCTTAGCTTATATAGAAAAGGATATTATAAAAGATAAAAATTCCCAATTTGCAGGAATTTTAGAAGAGACCATATTGGATAGTTGGAAGAGATTAATTGAGCCATCGATAGAAAGAGAAATTCGTTCTGATTTAACAGAAAAGGCAGAAGAGCAGGCTATTAAAGTATTTGGGCAAAATGCAAAACAATTATTGCTAGGAGCACCATTAAAAGGACTTACAGTAATAGGTTTTGACCCAGCTTATCGAACAGGATGCAAAATTGCAGTTATCGACGAAACAGGAAAATTATTAGACACCACAACGATTTACCCAACAGAGCCACAAAATGATGTAGAAGGAGCCAAAAAAACGCTAATTCCTATGATTGCCAAACATGATGTAGATATGTTCGCCATAGGAAATGGAACAGCTTCTAGAGAATCAGAAGTATTTGTGGCAGATGTTATCAAAGAAGTAAAAGAAAAATATGGAAAAGAATTGCATTATGCCATTGTGTCAGAAGCGGGAGCATCCGTATACTCTGCTTCTAAACTAGCAACAGAGGAATACCCAGATATTAATGTATCTTTAAGAGGGGCCATATCTATTGCAAGAAGATTGCAGGATCCATTAGCAGAATTAGTAAAAATAGAACCAAAAGCCATAGGCGTAGGACAATATCAACATGATGTAGACCAGAAAAATTTATCAGAGAGCCTAACAGGGGTAGTAGAAGATGCTGTAAACCAAGTAGGCGTAGATGTCAACACAGCCACACCATCGCTTCTTTCCTATGTAGCAGGAATTAATAAAACCATTGCCAATAATATTGTAAAATATAGAGACGAAAATGGAAAATTAAAAGAAAGAAAAGAATTGCTAAAAGTGCCAAAACTAGGAAAAGTAGCA
>CALXAS010000010.1 GCA_944386315.1 uncultured Clostridia bacterium
TAGCACTTTAAGACAATTAGTTAACTATTAAAGTTAGCTATTTTTTGTGCAAAAAGTGCCATAACTTGCTTAACATTGTACCAAAAATTAACATAAAATGCAAGAACTTTCAAAAAGCTCTTTCCTAAAACAAAAAAATGTGATAAAATAATGCAGATATTATAGAAAAGGAATGAGAAAAATGGAAAAAACAGTAGCATTTTATACATTAGGCTGTAAAGTAAATCAATATGAAACAAATGCTATGATAGAGCAGTTTATAAAAGCAGGATATACCATAAAAAATTTTACAGAAAAAGCAGATATCTATATTATAAATACTTGCACAGTTACCAATATGGCAGATAGAAAATCCAGACAAATGCTAAGAAAAGTAAAAGAGCATAATCCAGAAGGAATTTTAGTGGCTTGTGGTTGTTATGCACAAGTAGCAAAAGAGGAATTAGAAAAAATACCAGAAATTAATCTTATATTAGGTATTAATGAAAAGAATAAAATAGTAGAATATGTAGAAAACTATGTAAAAGACCATTCCCAAAAAGAATGCATCACAGATGTCATGTATCAAAAAGAGTTTTTAGACTTTGGCACAACAGAGTATACAGATAAAACAAGAGCAGTAGTAAAAGTGCAAGATGGTTGTGATAGATTTTGTAGCTATTGTATTATTCCCTATGCAAGAGGGCATGTAAGAAGTAGAAAAATAGAAAATGTAGTACAAGAAGTAGAAAAAATTGCGGAAGAGGGCATCAAAGAAGTAGTGATTACTGGTATTCATATTGCCTCTTATGGGAAAGATTTTAAAGAGAAGAAAAATCTAATAGATTTATTAGAGGCGATAGAACCAATTAGGGGAATAGAGAGAATTCGTTTAGGTTCTTTAGAACCAACTATTATTACAAAGGAATTTTTAGATAGATTGACAAAATTAAAAAAGATATGTCCGCACTTCCATTTATCTTTGCAAAGTGGGTGTGATGCAACACTGCAGAGGATGAATCGAAAATATACTACAGAAGAATTTAAGACTAGCGTTCATCTTTTAAGAGAATATTATCCTGATGTAGCATTAACGACAGATGTCATTGTAGGATTTCCAGGAGAAACAGAAGAAGAATTTGCGCAAACTTATGCATTCTTAAAAGAAATCGACTTTTATAAAATGCACATTTTCCCTTATTCTCCTAGAAGAGGAACAAAAGCAGCTGTTATGCCAAACCAAGTAGAGGCAAAAGTAAAAGAAGAAAGAAGTAAAAAGTTAATAGAATTATCTAACGAAAATGAAGCAAGACAAAACGAAAAAGAAATAGGAAAAATAGTAGAAGTATTATTAGAAGAAGAGGACGGAGAATTTTTAAAAGGGCATACTGCAAATTATCATTTAATAAAAGTAAAAATGAGTCCACAATTTTTAAATACTATTCAAAAAGTAAAAGTAGAAAAAGTAGAAGAATTCGTGTCTTATGCAGTTGCAATTGAGAAAAATGTGTAATATAATGGAAAACAATAAAAAAGCAGAGGAGAGAAGAACATGCAAGAAGTGAATTTAAAAGAAAAATATTTAAAATTTTTTGAAAGTAAAGGTCATAAAATTATACCAAGTGCACCACTTATTCCAGAAAATGATCCTACCTGTTTGTTTAATACAGCAGGTATGCAACCATTAGTACCATATTTAAAAGGACAACCTCACCCTTTAGGCACAAGATTAACAGATGTACAAAAATGTGTTAGATTAACTGATTTAGATGAAATTGGAGATAAAACCCATCATACTTTTTTTGAAATGCTTGGTAATTGGAGTTTAGGGGACTATTTTAAAAAAGAAGCTATTTCTTGGAGTTTTGAATTTTTAACAAAAGTATTAAACATACCGGTAGAAAAATTAGCAGTAACTGTATTTGAGGGAGATGCAACCATTCCAAAAGATGAAGAATCTGCAAATGTATGGAAAAGTTTAGGTATTCCAGAAGAAAGAATTAGTTATTTAGATGCAAGTAACAATTTTTGGATAGCAGGAGAAGAAGGACCTTGCGGACCAGATACAGAGATATTCTATTGGAGAAGCAATGAGCCAGTACCAGAAAAACATGACCCAGAAGATGAAAGATGGGTAGAAATATGGAATAATGTGTTTATGCAATATGAAAAACATGCAGACGGCACAATTGCAGAGCTTCCAAAGAAAAATGTAGATACTGGTATGGGAGTAGAAAGAACGGTAGCTATTTTAGAGGGAGTAGACGATAACTATTTAACTTCTATTTGGAAAGATATTATAGAGAAAATTGTAGAAATGTCTCAAACAACTTATGAGGAAAATCCAAAGAGCATTCGTATTATAGCAGACCATATTCGTACAGCTGTATTTATTGCAGCAGATGATTCTGGTATAAAACCATCTAACACAGATCAAGGATATATTTTAAGAAGATTAATTAGAAGAATGATAAGACATGCAAAGAAAATTGGTATTGATTTGGAAAGTGGATTTGAAAGAACATTAGCAGAAATGATTATAGAAAAATATAAAGACTATTATCCAGAACTAACAAAAAACAAAGAAGTTGTGCTAGATGTTTTAACGAACGAATTAAAGAAATTTAATCGTACATTAGAAAAAGGATTAAAAGAATTTGAAAAAATGGTTGCACATTTGCAAGGAAACAAGATGGATAAAGATCTAGCCTTTAAGCTATATGACACTTATGGTTTCCCGCTAGAATTAACAGTAGAATTAGCACATGAAAAAGGAATAGAAGTAGATGAAGAAGGTTTTGCACAAAAATTCAAAGAGCATCAAGAAAAGTCTAGAGCAGGTTCAGAGCAAAAATTTAAAGGTGGATTATCTGGAAATGGAGAGATGGAAACAAAATATCACACCGCAACTCATTTGTTAAATGCGGCATTAAAAATAGTAGTCAATAAAGATGTTTACCAAAAAGGATCTAATATTACACCAGAAAGAATGCGTTTTGACTTTACCTGTGACCATAAACTAACAGATGAAGAGAAAAAGAAAGCAGAGGACTTAGTAAATGAATGGATTAAAGAAGCTCTTCCTGTTACAGTAGAAGAAATGAAAAAAGAAGATGCGTTAAAATCTGGAGCAGAATGTATGTTTATTGAAAAATATCCAGATATGGTTACGGTATATTCTATCGGAAATGTATCGAAAGAATTATGCGGTGGACCACATGTGAAAAATACTTCAGAATTAGGACATTTTGTGATTAAAAAAGAGGAAGCAAGTTCCGCAGGGGTAAGACGTATTAAAGCAATTTTAGAATAGATTTTTAGAAAAAAGATAGGTAATGAAGTAGAAGAGATAGTTATCTCTCATAAGGAAGGAGTAAATCATGGAAGATTGTGTTTTTTGTAAAATTATAAAAGGAGAAATTCCAACAGAAAAAGTGTATGAAACAGAAGAAATATTAGCTTTCAAAGATATTCATCCAGCAGCACCTATTCATATTTTAGTAGTACCTAAAAAACATATTAGCATGCTAACAGATTTAAAACCAGAAGATGAAGCATTAATTGGTAAAATATATACCACTATCAATAAAATTGCAGAGCAAGAAGGTTTTAAGAAGCAGGGGTATAGAGTAATTGCTAATTGTGGAAAAGATTCTGGACAAGAAGTAATGCACATACATTTTCATGTGTTAGGTGGTAAAAAATTAGGAGATAAAATTGTAGGTTAGTAGAAAATGGACTGTAGCAATACAGTTCCTTTTTTGCGTAAAAAACTATAAAATTGACCAGTCAGACTAATAGAGGAAAAGCCAAAAAAATGGTATAACTATACGAGTATAAAAGGAAAGTGAACTTTAAGGAATGTTCCTAAAGTTCAAAATATGAGGGAGGAAAAATAATGGAAAGACGTGTTGTGGTAACAGGTTTAGGAGCTATTACACCAATAGGAAATACGGTAGAAGAGTTTTGGAAAGGAATTAAAGAAGGAAAATGTGGAATTGATAAGATTACAAAATTTGATACAACAGATTATAAAGTGAAAATTGCAGCAGAAGTAAAAGGATATAACGAAGACGAGTTTTTTGATAAAAGAACAGCCAAAAGAATGGACTTATTTTCTCAATATGCTATTGTAGCAGCAAGAGAAGCTATAAAGGATGCAGGAATTACAGCAGAAAATACAGATATGACGAGAGTGGCTACCATTATTAGTACAGGAATAGGTGGACTTGGAACCATAGAAAAAGAAAATAGAAATTTAGTAGAAAAAGGTCCAGAGAGAGTTTCTCCTATGTATATTCCCATGTCTATTGTAAATATGGCAGCAGGGAATGTAGCTATCGATTTAGGATTAAAAGGAGAATCTTTTTGTGTAGTAACAGCATGTGCTAGTGGAACACATTCTATAGGAGAGGCTTATAGAATGATAAAACATGGATACCAAGATGCAGCAGTAGCAGGAGGAACAGAAGCCTCTATCACACCAACAGGAATTGCAGGTTTTAGCAATATTAAAGCATTAACACAAGCAGAAGATGTAACAAGAGCAAGTATTCCATTTGATAAAGAAAGAAGTGGGTTTGTCATGGGAGAAGGTGCTGGTGTTTTAGTATTAGAAGAATATGAGCATGCGAAAAAGAGAAATGCAAAAATTTATGCAGAAGTAGTAGGATATGGAGCAACTTCAGATGCTTACCATATTACTTCTCCATCACCAGACGGAGAAGGAGCAGCAAGAGCAATGACAAATGCTATGAAAGAGGCAAAAATTAATCCAGAGCAAGTTACTTATATTAATGCACATGGTACTTCTACTCATTTAAATGATTTAGGAGAGACACTTGCTGTAAAACTAGCTTTTGGAGAAGCTGCAAATAAAGTAATGATGAGTTCTACAAAAGGAAATACAGGACATTTATTGGGTGCTGCCGGAGGAGTAGAAGCAGTAGCTTGTGTAAAAGCAATAGAAGATAGTTTTGTACCACCAACAATAGGATACAAAGTACCTGACGAAGAATGTGACTTAGATGTTGTACCAAACAAAGGTAGAAATCAAAAAGTAGCTTATGCAATGTCAAATTCTTTAGGATTTGGAGGACACAACAGTTCTATTTTATTTAAAAATATAGAAGAGTAGGAGGAAGCAGATGAATTACGAGGATATCAAAAAATTAATAGAGGATATGGGAAATTCTAAAATTGATGCTTTAGATATAGAGTTTCCAGATGGAGTAAAAATTAGTATGAAAAAGAACACTGCACCTGTAGCGCAAGTTCCAGTAGTACCAATGCCAAAAGAAAATGTACAAGTGCAAAATGTGCAAATAGATACCACTTCAGTAAAAGAAGAGAAAAAAGACGAAAAAGTAATAAAATCACCAATGGTAGGTACTTTTTATGCTAGCAATTCTCCAAAGGAAGAACCTTTTGTAAAAGTAGGAGACAAAGTAAAAAAAGGACAGGTAGTATGCATTATAGAAGCTATGAAATTAATGAATGAAATTGAGTCAGAATATGATGGTGAAATTGCAGAAATTTGTGTTTCTAATGAAGAAATGGTAGAATATGGAACACCATTGTTTAAATTAAAATAAAGGAGAAAAAGTATGTTAGATATTAAACAAATTATGGAGATTATCCCACAAAGAGCACCATTTTTAATGATAGATAGAGTAGAAGAATTAGTGCCAGGGCAAAGCTGTATTGCTTATAAAAATGTGTGTATCAATGAACCACATTTTGCAGGACATTTTCCAGGAAACCCTATCATGCCAGGAGTATTAATCGTAGAAGCATTGGCACAAACAGGAGCAGTAGCCATTCTTTCTATGGAAGAGAATAAAGGGAAAAATGCCTTGTTTGGCGGAATTGATAAATTACGTTTTAAAAAGCAAGTCGTTCCAGGAGATGTATTAAAATTAGAAGTACATATTATTAAACAAAAGGGTCCTGTAGGTGTAGGAGAAGCTATTGCCACAGTAGACGGAAAAGTAGCTGCAAAAGGTGAACTTACTTTTGCCATTGTATAGTAAAGAAAGGATGAAACATACATGCTAAGAAAAGTTTTAATTGCGAATCGTGGAGAAATAGCAGTTCGTATTATAAGAGCCTGTAGAGAATTGGGAATTAGTACAGTAGCAGTTTACTCTGAAGCAGATAAAACAGCGCTACATAAAAGCTTAGCAGATGAATCTGTTTGCATTGGACCAGCATCTTCTGCTAAAAGCTATTTGAATATAAAAGCGATTATAGAAGCAGCATGCTTAACAGGATGTGACAGTATTCATCCTGGCTTTGGCTTTTTATCAGAAAACAGCCATTTTGCAAAAATATGTGAAGAAATAGGAATCAAATTTATTGGTCCTTCTCATACGCTAATCGATTTATTAGGCAATAAATCAAAAGCAAAGCAAACTATGAAAAATGCAGGAGTACCAGTAGTACCAGGTTCAGATGGATTAGTAAATAGCAAGAAGGAAGCTATAGAAATTGCCAAACAAATTGGATATCCTGTTATGCTAAAAGCATCTGCTGGAGGCGGAGGTAAGGGAATTCGTATTGTAAGAGAAGAAGAAGAACTAAAAAAAGCTTATGATATTGTAAAGCAAGAGGCTTCTGTCTCTTTTGGTGATGATAGCTTGTATATGGAGAAATATATTGAAAGACCACGTCATGTAGAAATTCAAATTTTAGGTGACGAGCATGGAAATGTAGTACATTTAGGAGATAGGGACTGTAGCTTGCAAAGAAGAAATCAAAAAATGTTAGAAGAATCTCCAAGCCCTGCTATTTCTGAAAAAACAAGAAAACAGATGGGAGAAGTAGCTGTAAAGGCAGCAAAAGAAATTGGATATTATAATGCAGGAACCATAGAATTTTTAGTAGATAAAGACCAAAATTTTTATTTTATGGAAATGAATACTAGAATACAAGTAGAACATCCTGTTACAGAATTAGTAACTGGTATCGATATGATAAAAGAACAATTAAAAATAGCATCAGGAGAAAAATTGTCTTTTGCACAAAAAGATATTACATTTACAGGTCATAGCATGGAAGTAAGAGTAAATGCAGAAAATCCACGTAAAAACTTTATGCCTTGTCCAGGTAAAATAACAGAATTGCACTTACCAGGTGGAAATGGAATTCGTGTGGATACAGCTATTTATGCAGGTTATACAGTGCCACAAACTTATGACTCTATGCTAGCAAAAATTATTGTACATGCAGGCACAAGGGAAGAATGTATTCAGAAAATGAAAAGTGCTTTAGGAGAATGTGTGATAGAAGGAATCGATACCAATATAGATTTCTTATTACAAATATTAGAAAATAAAGATTTTGTAGAAAATCATTATGATACCTCTTTTATAGAAAAAGAATTTAAATTTATAAAATAAAAGAATTATAGTAAATTTTTTGCGATTTTACAAAAAAACAAAAAAGTGATGGAAAGTGTATTCACACTAGAAACTCCATCACTTTTTCTTTGGATTTTTTAAGAGGGGTTTACACCGCCTCATTGTTCGACACGGTGCGAGAGAGGTACTTCTGCATAGCTTTCCTTCTCGCCATCTTCGGCAGGTTCCACTGTGGAATATGGGTAAATACTCCACAGTGTGGGCAACGGAAAGTGTATCGGAGTACCTTCTCCTCTTCCTGATCAGTTTGCGGAAAGGTGGAAATAAAAATGTCCTTTGCACTTAATACAAGCACTTTTCCACATCCTTTGTAGTTTTCACCCTTTCCTACACACCGCTGGACAGTTGTCCAGTTTTTTTCAAATGCTGTTTTCATAAAAACCCTCCTGTAAAAACAATTGCACATTAGCTACAAAAATAATTATATCACAAATTATGTAAAATTACAACAAAAATTCACATATATTAGGAGGATTTAAGAAAATCATTTATTTACACCTTCTTAAATCTTCTTTTTACCTTTTGAGAGATAAATTGAGAAAAGGAAGAAGAATCTCCTACAGAAAAGCCCGATTTATTTACTAAAAAAGCATAGTCTTTGTTGTAATATAAATAAAAAACTTCATTCGTTTCGTAAACACGGTATAACTTCCCATAAGAAATTTTAGACTGATTTTGATTTTCTAACGAGCAAAAATAATTCTCATAAAAATAAAAAGTTGTGCCAGAAGTTTTAGATTTCTTTTCTTTTTGCTTTATTTTATGCTTCTCCTTCTTTAATTGTAGAGAAGGATAGACAAAACGCCATCCTAAAAAAAGAAGAAGTACAAGAACAAAAAGAAAACCTTGTAGAAAATAGCCTTCATAAAAAAGCATAGCAATAAACACTAATAAAATTAGCGTAATAAAGGCACTAGAAATATAGTAAGAAGTGCCAAAAATAGACTCATGAAACTGCAAAAAAGTTTCATACATTTGGTTTGTATATAGGGTAGTATTTTTAAAAAGTAGTTTCATAAATAGCTCCTTTGCATAAGATAAAGTTATTATACCACAAAAATCGTCAATGTCCCACTCATCCCTGACATTTTTGAGACATGTCTCATTTAAACCTGACTTAAGTGGGACACTTTTTGAATAAAAGATAGAAAAATGTCAATACTAAAAGAAAAAAAGGAGTAGAGAAGAATGAAACTATCTTGGATAAAATTAGCAGAAGATGATCAAAATTTTAAAGTACCAGAAAAATTAGGAATGCATATAGAATATCTAAAAGCTCCGGAACAAATTGATGAAAAATTAGCAGAATTGGTAAAAGAAGAGTATGACACAATTATGATAACGAATGAATTAGCTGGCTTTTCGGAAGATATTATAAAAAAGTATTATGAGGATGAAACTGTTAAAATCATAATCAGTCCTAGATAGTCATACAATAGAGCAAAAGGATAAAGGAGAGATGGGCTTGGACATTTATGAAAAAGAAAGGGTATTAGAGAAAAAAGAAAAATTAATGGGAGAGTTAGGTCGTCTTCTTTATCAAGAAAAAATAAAACGAGAAATAAAGGAGTATGTATTTTTATGTGTGGGCAGTGATAAAATGACAGGTGATTGTTTTGGACCATTAGTGGGAACAAAGCTAGAAAATGATTTTGCAGATTATCAAATTTTTAACATTCATATCTTAGGGAATTTGAAAAATCCAGTTTGTTATCCTAACGTGATAGAGGTGATAGAGAAGATACATTCTATAGAAAAAGAAGCTTGTGTCATAGTAATAGATGCGGCTTTTTCCAGAGAAGAGAATATTGGAAAAATATATGTATCTCATCAAGAAACCGTTTTGGGAAAGGGAATTGGAAAACAAAAAATTGCTATAGGAGATATTAGCATTAAAGCTGTAGTAGCAAAAGATTGTAAAATACCAATGCACAATTTTCAAATGCTACAAAATATTTCACTTCAATTTGTTATGGATATGGCAGACATTGTGGCAGATAGTATTTTTGAAGTAATGAAATATACTTAAAAAGAAAACGTATAATTGGAAGAAAATTGGAAAAAATCTATATAAACTAGTAGAAAGGAAGCGTTTATATGGAGATAAATTCAATGAAAAATATGATAGTATTAAAAAATTTTCCTTCGAATATTGTAGAGGAGGCTTTTGTAGTATTAAAGGAAAATGTGAAAATACATAAAGTAGAAATGGCAGATAAAAAAGGTGGCAAGGAAAAAGAGAAAAAGCAAATTTCAAAGCAAAATTCTATCGTAAAAGAAGCAGAAATGCTCATTACAGAATATGTAGATAACTTGCAGAAGCAAGAGTATAAAGTAAAAAATGAAAATAAGAAGATGATGGATAAGTACAAAAAAATGAAAAAGCTTACTATTTTATTATCCATTTTTTCTGTACTTAGTACGATTGTTATTTTATTGAAATAATGAAAGAAGTAATTGATATAGGAAAATTGAGTGACATCAATTTTCTTTTTTTGGGGCTTGTTTGCCTACAAAAAATCTCTTGTTCTAAAACCAAAATCCACGAATATACATGAACAAAGAAAGCAAAGGAAGAGGTGTTTTTTTGGAAAAGACGATGAGTGCAGAAGAGAGAATAAGAAGAGCAGAAGAAATTTATCAAAATAGAAAAAGGACAAGAGATAGTGGAGTAAGAGTTTCTACTTCTCAAGTAAAAACAAATGAAAAGCCAGAGTATGGACTATATAAAAAATTAATTTTACAGATATTAATATGTTTAGTAATTTATTTTATTTTCTATTTAATCAAAAATTCTAACTATCTATTTTCAGAAAATGTCATTCAAAAAACAAAGGAACTTTTATCCTATGATATTAATTTTCAAAATGCTTATCAAGCTTGTGTAGATTTTTATGAGAAGAATATACAAGGATGGTTAGAAACAGAAAAAACAGATACAAATACACAAACAAATGAATTGGCAGGAGAAGTAACGAATACGCAAGAAGCGGGAAATACGGTTTCCAATGAGGTTACAAATGAAATAGCAAATGAACAAGAAAGCACAGAAAATGTAGAAAATCAAACTGTCCAAGAAACAGGAGGAGTAGGAGGAGCGGAAGAAGCACAGCCTGTAGCTTTAAGCCAAATGGAAATAGATGCTAATGAAATTAAGGCAAATTATAGCTTTGTATTACCGCTTAGAGGGACAGTAACCTCTCGTTATGGACCAAGAGAAGCAACAGAAATAGTGTCTGCCAATCATGCTGGTATTGATATAGGGGCAAATGCAGGAACAGTTATTGTAGCAGCAATGGAGGGGACTGTAACTAGTGTTTCTTCACAAGGAGACTATGGAAATCATGTATATATTCAAAATGGAGATGTTATTACTTTATATGCACATTGTCAAACTATCTATGTAAAAGAAGGAGATAGTATAGCACAAGGACAGCAGATTGGAGAAGTAGGTTCTACAGGAAGAACAACAGGACCACATCTGCATTTTGAAATACGAAAAGCGGGAAGAACAGTAAATCCAGAGTATGTTTTATCTTTTGCATAGATTTTGGAAAAAGGAAGGGTAGAAAATGCAAATTAAATTAAATTTAAATATATTTATTTTTATACTCATTTTTCTTTTCACAAGACAAATAGAAATCTATGGAATTCTAATGTTATTTGCAGTAATTCATGAGCTTACTCATATGCTAGTGGGGATAGTTTTGGGATTAAAGCCAAAAACTTTTACCATTATGCCCTTAGGATTTTCGGTAGGTTTTAGGGTAGATTGTTTAGATTATAATAAGAAAGTAAAGAAAGGGACTTTCTTATGCATCAAAAAAATTATGATTGCTTTAGCAGGACCTATGATAAATTTTATACTGGCTATCTTCTTTCTATTTATAGATACTACTTTTTTTGGAATAGACAGGCAATTGGTTGTTTATAGCAACTTGTTAATAGGTCTTTTTAATTGCATTCCGTTATATCCATTAGATGGAGGAAGAGTAGTAAAAAATATTTTACATATTTTATTAGGAAAACAAGAAGCAGAGAAATGGGGCCATAATATTTCGCATATGACAATTTGTCTATTGACAGCAGTAGTTAGCATCGGAATTTTATATATTAGAAATATAGCACTTTTACTTGTATTAGGGTATTTATGGGGATTGGTTATTATAGAAGGGAAAAAATACAAAAATAAAATAAAAATTTATGAGACATTAGAGCAAACAAACTTAAAAGAGATGCTGGAAATAAAGTGAATAATATGTAAATTTTATAAAAAAATGCTTGTGTTTTAGGAATTTTTATGGTAAAATACCTTTGTGTAAAAATGAGAACATAATTTTTACATCCTTACTTATTCAAAAGAATAGGTTATTAATCCAAAAGGAGGTGAAAAATAATGAACAAATACGAAAGTGTTATCATTATTAATCCAAATCTTGATGAGGAAGCTACAAAATCAGTAATAACAAAATTTTCAGATTTGATTAATACAGATGGAAAAGTAGAAAAAGTAGAAGAATTAGGAAAGAAAAAATTAGCATACGAAGTAAAGAAAAACACAGAAGGATATTATGCTGTATACTACTTTGAAGCAAATCCAAGTTTAATTGCAGAACTTGAAAGAAATTACAGAATTACAGATGAAGTTATTAAGTTTATGACAATAAAAAATGAAGAATAGGGGCTTTTCTTAAAGAAAGGTTAGGTGCAAAAGCATGAACAAAGTTATATTAATGGGAAGATTAACAAGAGATCCAGAAGTGAGATACACACAGACAAATAATACTCTAGTAGCATCTTTTAGCTTGGCAGTAAATAGAAGATTTGTAAGACAAGGAGAAGAGAGACAAGCTGATTTTATTAATATTGTTGCTTGGAGTAAATTAGGAGAATTCTGTAGTAAATATTTTAGAAAAGGACAACAAGTAGGTATTATAGGAAGAATACAAACAAGAACTTGGGACGATGATCAAGGTCAAAAACATTACATAACAGAAGTAGTTGCAGAAGAAGCATATTTTGCAGATAGCAAAAGAGAACAAGATACAAGCGGAAATTTTGATGCAACTTTTGGAGCAATGCCAGATGTAGGAAATCAGGGGTCAGATTTCGCAGTATCTTCAGGAGATGACCTACCATTTTAAAGGAGTAAATAAGTCGGTTAGGGGGGAAGAAAGATGGCAGACAAGAAGCAAAAAAGAAATAATAGAAACAACAATATGGATGATGATTTCAATCCAAGATTTAGAAAAGTAAGAAAGAAAGTATGTCCTTTATGTGCTGATAAAAACTTTGTATTAGATTACAAAAATGCTGATCAATTAAAGAAATTTATTAATGATAAAGGAAAAATCTTACCACGAAGAGCAACTGGTGCTTGTGCAAAGCATCAAAGAGATATTACAATTGCTGTAAAAAGAGCAAGACAAATTGCTGTACTTCCATTTACACAAGAGTAATCAAATTCACTTTAATAAAATAGGGGCTAAATAGACACAAAATATTGTGTTTATTTGGTCTCTTTTTTGTTTGCAAAATAAGCCGGCTTTTATATTAAGAATATACAAGGAGGAAAGAAAATGAAAAAAGTAAAATTAAGTATTATTGTAAGTTATATTATAATACAATTCATCAGTTTAGTTATACCAATAACAAGTGTACAAGCCGATATCGCAGAAGGAGATACCATTACTCTGCAAGGAGATCATAAATGTGATCCATTATTAGAATATTGGATGACAGATTATCAAAGATGGAGTTATAAAGTAGTATGGTATGTATATTATCAAGACAAAGAAACCAATCAAAAATATCCTGCATTTTGTATTGAGCCAAAGAAAAACGGAATAGGAACTGGTTATGATTCGTATCAGGCTACTTTAAGCAAAGAGCAAGATAATGGTATTTGGCGTATTTTAAATAAAGGATATATGGGAAGTTCTTATACAGATTGGAACTTAGAATGTGATGATGATTTTTATACAGCCACCAAAGTAGCACTGCATAGTTTTGTAGAAAAAATACGACCAATCGATAAGTATATTTTAGGTACAAGAGTAGCAGATGGCAATTCTGTAGAAGAAATTCAAAGAAGAGCCACAAAAGTATTAGAGGTGGCACAAACTTTGTACGATTATGGCCTTACAGGGAAAGAAACTTACCAAAAACCTAAAATAACTATTCAAGAAAAAGGAGAACAAAAAAGGCAAAAAATAGATGGAGAAGATTATTTAGTGCAAGAGTATGTTGTACAAGCAAATGCCAAGTTAGTATCTTACGAAGTTTCTATTCAGCAATTTGTTTCTGGAACAAAAATTTTAAATTCTAGTAATCAAGAAAAGAAATCTTTTACAAATTCCAATTTTAAAATTGCTATTCCTATCCAAAATATCAAGAAAAATTTTGAAGGAAATATATCTGTTTCAAATGCACAAGTAAAAACAAATCCTATTTATTATTGTACCAGTAGCATACAAGAGGCTCAAAACTACGTTACGTATTGTACAGGAATAGAAAATACACAAGCAGAGACAAAAATACAAGTAGAAGTTAATCCAAGTACTTTGTGGATTAACAAAATAGATAAAGAAACCCAAGAACCAATTGCGAATGTTACTTTCCAAATCAAAGGAGAAGATGGAAAAGAAATTGGTCAATTCACAACTAATCAAAGTGGAAATATAGAATTAAAAAATGTGGTACCGCAAACAGTTACGATTAAAGAGATAGATGTGCCGGATGGATATGTACTAAGTGATGAAGTAAAAACTGTCACATTAGAATGGGGAAAAATGACGAAAGTAGTTTTAGAAAATACAAAGAAAAAAGGAGACTTAAAAATTGTTAAACTAGATGGGGAAGAAGAAAAACCATTAGAAAAAGTAGAGTTTGACCTAATAGATGCACAGGGAAATATTGTAACTCATATGATTACAGATGAAAAGGGAGAGGCTACTGTGAAAAATTTAAATATAGGTAACTATATATTAAGAGAAACAAAAACACAAGAAGGATATCAAATAGCAGAAGATAAAGAAATTAAAATTGCCTGGAAAGAGTTATTAACAGAAGTAGTAGAAAATGTGAAGAAAAAGGGAAAAATACAAGTCTATAAGGTGGATAAAGAAGATAGAAATCTTCCTATACCTGATGTGGTATTTGAAATAAGAGATAAAGAAGGAAAGGTGATAGATACTATAACAACAGATGAATATGGCAGTGCAATTTCTAAAGAGTTACCAATAGGAGAATATACATTAGTAGAAACAAAAACAAATGAAGCATATGCTTTATCGAAACAGACTATAGTAGTAAATGTTAAAGAAAAAGAAATTACAGAGATTACAATAGAAAATGAAAAGAAAAAAGGAAAAATAGAGATTGTAAAAAGAGATAAAGAAGAAAATACAATACCTTTAGAAGGCGTTGCTTTTGAAATAAAAGATGCGCAAGGTGTATTAGTAGATACCGTTATTACAGATGAAACAGGAAGAGCATATTCAAAAGAATTACCAATAGGAGAATATCACATAGAGGAAATACAAACAAAAGAAAACTATGTATTACAAGAAGAAATTTATACTATCATAGTAGAAGAAAATCAGATAAGTAGTATTCAAATAGAAAATAAAAAAATAAAAGGAAGAATAGAAATTACTAAAATTGCAAAGGAAGACAATGAAAGAAATGGAAAAAAAGCAGGAGAACCAATTAGTAATGTAAAATTTGAAATCTACGATGAGGAAAAGAAATTAATAGAAACTATACAAACCGATAATGAGGGAAAGGCCTATAGTAGCTTACTAGAAAAAGGTGTTTACTTTATAAAAGAAATAGAAACAGATAAAGATTATTTGTTGACAGAAGAATTATTGGAAATAGAAATAACAGAAGAAGGAGAATTAGTATCTGTTATTGTAGAAAATGCTTCTAAAGAAATAGAAAAATTACCAAGGACAGGATTTTAAACAAAAATTGTTTAAAGAATAAAAATTAGTAAATACTAAAAATAAAGAGAGTAGAATTTGCTTATTTATACGTTAGTAAAAATTCTTATCTATGAATTCGAGGATAGAAAGAGTTATTAGATAAAAGAAAAGATAGAAGGGATTGTGAAGAAAAGGTGAAACTGGGGCTAGCATTATCAGGTGGAGGGATTAGAGGAATTGCACATGCAGGAGTTTTAAAAGCATTACAAGATAACCATATTACAATAGATGTCATAGGTGGAACAAGTGCTGGTAGCATGATAGCCTCTTTATATGCCATTGGGTATGAGCCAGAAGAAATATTTCATCTTTTTAAAAAACATGCAAAAAAAGTAATAGGAATGAATAGTATGCCCCTATTATCCGGAATTCAAAATGTAATGAAAATAGGAAGTAAAAAAGCCATAACAGGATTAAAAAGTGGAGAAGCAATAGAAGAAATATATGATAAAATAGCACAGCAAAAACAGGTAAAAGTGTTAAAAGATATAAAAATGCCAATTGTGATTCCAGCAGTAGATATTACAGAATCAAAAGAATATGTATTTACCAATCAAATGCCAAAAGAAAAGGTAGATAACTCACAATATATTTTAGATAGTACCATAGGAAAGGCCATCCGTGCCAGTAGTAGTTTCCCGGCAGTATTTAGTCCTTGCAGGATAAAGACACATGCCTTTATGGATGGAGGAGCTTTAGATAATGTTCCCGTTTTTGAAGTAAAAAAACAAGGAGCAGATAAAGTAATTGCCGTTAAATTTGATGCAGACCCCATAGATGAAACTAGTAATCTAATGGATATTGTCATGAAAACCATTGATATTATGGGAAATAAAATAGCAGAAGAAAGTTTAGAAATGAGTGATTTAGTATTGAATGTAACGACAGATAAAGTAGGACTTTTAGATATAGAGAAATTAGATAGTTGCTACCAATATGGCTATGACTGTGTAATACAAAACATAGATAAAATTTTGAACATTAGGGACGATCCCTAAAGGGTTAAATAAATTTCAAAATGCCCGAATTAAATAAGTAAAGGGCATTTAATATTTGTCAAACACAAATACATTGTCA
>CALXAS010000011.1 GCA_944386315.1 uncultured Clostridia bacterium
TAGAGGCTTCTTGTTGCATCGTACTAGTAGTAAAAGGTGGTGCAGGCGTTCTTTTCTTCTCACTTTTTTTGATATCTTTTACAATATAATCTTGATTTTTTATTGCTTGTAGAATAGTATCTACTTCTTCTTTTGTGTGAATTTCTTGTTTTTTTCCATCTTTTCCATAAAAATGTGCTTCAAATGTTTTTTGAGATTTTTCTTCTAAAAGTGTTACATAAATATTCCAATATTCTTCCGGAATAAAATTCTCTATTTCATTCTCTCTATCTACAATTAGTTTTACTGCTACCGATTGCACTCTACCAGCAGATAATCCTCTTTTTACTTTTTTCCAAAGAACAGGGCTCATTTTATAACCTACTATTCTGTCCATTACACGGCGAGCCTGCTGTGCATCTGTTAAATTTTTATCTATTTTTCTAGGATGTTTCATGGATTCTTGCACTGTTTCTTTGGTAATTTCATTAAAAGTTACTCTGCACACGCTATCTTCTGGTATATCTAATAAATATGCTAAATGCCATGCAATGGCTTCTCCTTCACGATCAGGGTCAGTTGCTAAGTAAACTTTTTTACTAGCTTTTGCATCTTTTTTTAAGCTTTTTATTAAATCTCCTTTTCCTCTAATGTTAATATATTCTGGTTCGAAATCGTGTTCTATATCAATACCTAATTTTGATTTTGGTAAATCGCGAATATGCCCCATAGAAGCTACTACTTTTGTATTGCCTCCTAAAAATTTTTTGATGGTATTTGCCTTTGCAGGTGATTCCACTATAATTAATTTATCTGGCATCTTCTCATTCCCTTCTTTTTAAATTTCTCATTTCTGTATTCTAAAATATTTTCTGCAAGAATGCAAGTATTTTTGAAAAAAAGCAGATGAAATCACTCCATCTGCTTTTTAAGAAAGTTACATTACCTCCAGTTAGCTCTCATTTCTTTTTTTAAGTAACTTTTTATTTCCTCAGTTATGTCTTTTCCATTATGTCAATTTATTTGGCTGTTATTTTATTCTTTTAGATGGTAAAATTTCCCTCTAAATTATCAAAAGACTAGCTATAAAGTAATTGACAAAATATAGGAAATATTATATATTGTTTTTGCCTTTCTCCAGAAGGTAGAAAGGAGGGAAAATTTTGGGAAACTTTATTAGACTGCTAGTTTTATTATTAATTTACCTAATCTTAGATAAATTTGATAATGAATAGCAAGGGAAAAGACTAGGAATGGTACTCCTAGTCTTTTATATTTTGAAAAACTTTATTTTCCTGACGTCAAATATATTATAACGCATATTTTATTATATGTCAAATTTTTTATTTTATTCTTTTTAATGGTAAAATCTTCCTTATTTCTTCATAAATATGTTTTTCTACGTCCTTTTTAGCAATTTTTTCTGCAGTTATCCCCATTTCTTTTAAGACTTGTGGATATCTTATTAAATTTTCTATTTCTATGTTCAATTTTTCTGCCATCAAATCCTTATCTAATATAATTTTGGCAGCTTTTCTATCTGCTAATACTCTAGCATTATATTCTTGGTGGTTTTCTGTAGCATAAGGAAATGGAATAAAAATGGCAGGTTTCCCTACTGTCATAATTTCTGTAACTGTCATGGCTCCACTTCTACATACTACTAAATCTACTGCATTATATAATTCCTCCATGTTATAAATATAAGGTACAACTTTTGCATTTGCATACGAATCTATTTTTTCTCCCCATCTTTGTTTTAGTTCTTCATAGCCTTTTGCTCCTGCTGACCATATTAAATTATAATTTTGGTTTTTTTGTTCTTCTATAATTTGTATTAGACTATTATTGATACTCTTGGCTCCTTGGCTTCCTCCAAAAGCAAGTACCATTGGCAAATCTTTTTCAAATCCTATTCGTTTTCGTATTTGCTGTTTCTCTTCTTGTGATATATTTACTTTTTTTACTTTAGTTGGTGTGCCGGTAACTACTGCTTTTCTAGCTTTAGGCAATCTATCTTTGGCTTCTGCAAACCCCAAAAAAATACAATCTGCCTTTTTACTTAACATTTTCACTGCCATTCCTGGAAAAGCATTGCTCTCATGTAGCACTAAAGGTACTTTTAATTGTTTTGCTGCCATTCCTGCTGCCACACAAATATATCCACCCGTTCCAATGACTACATCTGGCTTTTCCTCTTTGATAATTTTTTTTGCCTCTCCCACACTGCAAAATGTTTGCCAAATCTTTTTGATATTTTCCCAGCTAATACTTCTATTAAAGCCATAGGCATTGATATGTTTTAGTTCATAACCTGCTCTTGGCACTAAATCATTTTCTAATCCTCTTGTTGTTCCCAAAAATATAATTTGAGAATTTGGCTCTTGCTTTTTTATTTCATTTGCAATGGCAATTCCCGGATTAATATGTCCTCCTGTTCCAGCAGCAGCAACAATTACCTTCATTTTGCATCCTCCCCTTTGTGTCTACTAAAAAAGCTGATTTTTTTAGCATTTTTTCACTTTTCTTTTTATACTTTTGTTCTTGCTCTTGATATATTGAGTAATACTCCTACGCTAGCAAGTAATATAACAAGTGCCGTTCCTCCATAACTAAAGAAAGGAAGTGCCATTCCTGTGGCTGGCATAGAGGATGTAACTACTGCTATATTAATAATAGCTTGTAGGCCAATTAATGTAGTAATTCCTATTGCCATTAAACTACCAAAAGAGTCTGATGCTCTCATAGAAGTAATAATTCCTCTCCATACAAATATAGCAAATAAGGCAATTACGACAAAGCAACCTACAAATCCTAATTCTTCTGCTAATATAGCAAAAATAAAGTCGTTATGTGGTTCTGGTATATACAAATATTTTTGTTTACTTTCTCCTAATCCTACTCCAAATAAACCTCCGGAACCTATAGCATATAAACTTTGGATAACCTGCCATCCATCTCCTTTAGCATCTGACCAAGGATCTAGAAAAGTCATAATTCTATTAATTCTAAAGTCCCCTGTTCCTGTTGTTTGCGCTAGTAATAGCATTCCTGCCACGGCGACAACTACTCCTGCCACTCCGGCTGTCATAAAATATCGCATTTTGGTTCCTGCCATAATCATCATAACACTTACAATTCCTACAATAACGATACAAGCGCTTAAATGGTTTTGTATAAAATATAAAATAGCAATAGGTGGTACTAAGAATAGAAATGGTTTTACAAACCCTTTCCAAAAACCTTGTAATTCCGATTTATGTTTTGTTAAATACTCTGCATAAAAAACAATTAAACATATTTTAGAAATTTCAGATGGTTGAAAACGTCCAAAGCCTAAATCAATCCATCTTGTTGCTCCTTTTACATCTACTCCAATTCCCGGAATGGCAACGGATAGCAAAGCAACTATAGCAACAATGTAAGCTACTTTATATAATTTTTGATAAAAATGATAATTGAATTTCGATAGTCCTCCCATAAGCGCTAATCCAAGTATTGCAAACAAGCCCTGTCTTATTACATAAGTGTAACTATTTCCTGTTACCGAAAGGGATGTTGGTGCACTAGCAGACATAACCATTACAAGCCCTAACGCAAGTAACAATATGACTGTAATACATAATGTAAAATCAAATGGATTTTTCGTTGTTTTTGCTTTTGTTTCCACTACTTTGCTTGCCATTCCTATCCTCCCTTTTTCTTCTTTCTTTTTCCTTTGCTTTTTTTAATTTTTGTCATTTTATTCTAAAATTTGTATTTTAGATTGCCATTAATCCTACCATCGCTGCCAATAAACTCACTAAACTAAAAACAGATACGACTTTGTTTTCTTTCCAACCACACAACTCGAAATGATGGTGTAATGGTGCCATTTTAAAAATTCTGTTTCCTGTTCTTTTATAATGTGCTACTTGTATCATAACAGACAATGTTTCTAATACTGGTACAATAGCAATAATAAGTAATAATAATGGCATTTTTAGATATAATGCCATAGCGGCAACTGCTCCTCCTAATAAAAGAGAACCGGTGTCTCCCATCATTACTTTGGATGGGTATAGATTAAATAATAAAAATCCTAAACAAATACCTGCAATAGCGCTTCCAAATAATGCTACTTCCTTTATATTAAATATAATAGCTATAACAGTTAAACAAGTTACAATAATGGTTGTAACACTGCTAGATAGTCCATCTATTCCATCTGTTAAGTTGATAGCATTTGTTGCTGCTAGCATTACTACTATAGCAAATGGAATATATAACCATAAAGGTAATGTAATAGATTCTTTCACGAATGGAATATAGATATCTGTTCCAATTTCAAGCACATTGGTTAAATACAACGTATAGGCTACAGATATAATTAAAAGACCTATCATTTTGTAAATTGGTTTTAAACCTTTTGTGTTTTTAAATACTAATTTTTTTAAGTCATCTATCAACCCTACTACACCAAATCCTACTGTTACTAATAGTAATGGTATTATATTCTTCGCCACTTCTGGTTCTGCTCTTCCTGAAGTATAATATACATATAATCCTATACAAACAATAATAATGGCTATAATAATGATGGTGCCTCCCATGGTAGGTGTTCCTTGTTTTTTTAGATGGGATTGTGGTCCGTCTTCTCTTTCTATTTGCCCAACTTTTAATTTTCTTAGTATGGGAATAATAAAAATTGACAAAATGACTGTAATGACAAAACTAATCAGCAGTACTTTTACTTGAAATTCCATTTTATTTCGCTCCTTACTTTATTTTTCCTTTTGTTTTCTTTATTTTCCTTCTTCCATAATTTCTTTTACAATAATTCTTTCATCAAAAGGATATTTTACTCCATTGATTTCTTGATATGGTTCGTGTCCTTTTCCTGCAAGTACAATAATATCTTTCTTATCTGCCATTTGAATAGCATATCGAATAGCTTCTACTCTATCTACTATTACAATATATTTTCCTTTTGTTTTCTTTATGCCTTCTTCAATTTGCTCTACTATTTTTTCTGGATCTTCTGTACGAGGATTATCAGAAGTAATAATCGTAAAGTCCGCAATTCTTCCAGATATTTCTCCCATAATTGGTCTTTTACTTGTATCTCTGTCTCCTCCACAGCCAAATACGCTAATCACTCTTCCTCTCGTGTAAGATTTTACCGCATTTAAAATACTTTCTAGACTTTCTGGAGAATGGGCATAATCTATCATAATGGTTAAATCTTTTGGATTATTAACAAGTTCTGACCTTCCCGGTACTCTTACTTCCAATAGAGCTTCTTTGATTTGTTCTGCATTACATCCTAATTTCATTGCCACACAAATAGCTGCAAGAGAATTGTATACGCTAAATCTTCCTGGAATGCAAGTTTTTACTCTCTCATTTTTATCTCCTATTTTTACTTTAAAATCTACATAGGAATTGGTAATAGTAATATCTTTTGCTAATACTTTGCAATAGTTGTCAATTCCATAAGTAGTAATGTCACATTCTGGCACTAATTTTGGCACTTTAGAAGTATATAAATCATCACTATTTACAAATCCTGTTTTGCACATATGGAATAATTTTAGTTTTGAATTGAAATAATCTTGCATGTCTGGATGTTCTTTAGCACTAATATGGTCTTCTGAAAAATTGGTGAATACTCCTATATCAAAATCGCATCCATCTACTCTATGTAATTTTAAACTTTGAGAAGATACCTCCATGACTACTGCATCACAACCTGCTTTTGCCATGTCGTAGAACATTTTTTGTAATTTGATGCTTTCTGGTGTGGTTCTATCACTATCTTCTATTTTTTCTTTTCCAATGTAGCAGGCAATGGTTCCAATTAACCCTATTTTTTTTCCTGCTTTTTCTAAAATTGCCTTTGTCATAAATGCTGTGGTTGTTTTTCCTTTTGTTCCAGTAATTCCAATTAGTTTAAATCTTCTAGATGGGTTATCATAGAAATTACAAGCACAAATAGCAAGTGCATGTCTTGTATTCTCACTTAAAATGATAGTTACCTCTTCTGGTATTTTCTGAATCATTTCTTTTGTTGCTACATCTGCTTGCATCATAATAACAGTTGCACCTTTTTCTATGGCACTTTCTATGTACAAATGTCCATCTGTATCAAATCCTTTTATGGCAATAAACATTCCATCTTTTTCTATTTTTCTGGAATCACTCTCTACATTAGTAATTTCTTTTTCTAAGGTTCCTTTTACTTTTAATCCTTCTAAGCCTGCTAATATTTCTTTTAATTCCATATGGTGTACTCCTTTTTATCATTATATTTTTTCTTGCTACATTATATAACTAATCTTTTTATTTGTAAATCTTTTTTTCAATTCCAATATCAAGTAGGAACTAAGTGATTATTTCACTAAGTAGCCTCTCGCCAGAAAGAGGCCGATGGATATTTCTCCATCGGTCTCCAAACAAGTCTTTAATCATCCAATATTTCCATTGCTTTCTTGTACTTTTGAAAACGCTTCTCCGCTTTTTCTGTCCACTCTGTTAATCGGCTCTTGTCACTATTGTGTTTTAAATCTGCCTTTTTTACTTTTTTACTAATAGGATTTTGCTTTAATTTTTGTACATAAGACATATAGTCTTCGTTCTCATCATGTGTCAATAACTTTAAAGCTTCTATTACCTCCTCTGAGAATTCTTCCGATAAATCTTCCATGGTTACCGGAGTGTCTTCCACTACATCATGTAGTAAGGCTACAATAGTTTCTGTTTCAGTATCCATTTGCTCCGCCAAATGAATAGGATGATAAATGTAAGGAACACCTGACTTATCCAGTTGTCCATGATGTGCTTCATAAGCAATTTGCATCGCTCTTTTTGTTTTTTCTGTGTAAATCATGCTGCTTTGTCCTCCTATTTACTTGTTTGCTTTATTTTTGGTTTCGCACACAATATACCATGTTTTTTGTTTTAATTCAATATAGCTTTTGCTAAAATCTTCATTTGCTCCTTATTTTCTTCTTTCATACTTGTTTTGATACTCACAACTGGTTCTACTATTTCTATTTCTTTCATCTCGCCTAGAATTTCTTTCATACATTTTGCTGCCATAGGTGCCCATGAACCATTTTCTATAAGTCCTATTTTTCTTTTCTGATAATTTTTATGTTTTAATCTTCTTAAAAAGGTTTCTGTATAAGGAAATAGTCCTGCATCATAAGTAGTAGAGGCAAGTATTAATTTATCATAATAAAAGGCTTGTGATACTACTTCTGCGATATCACTTCTTGCTAAATCTCTTACTACTACTGCTTTAGCACCTTGCTCTTTTAATATGTTTTCTAATTCTTCTACTACTTTTCTGGTATTTCCATAAATAGAATTATAAGCAATAAGGATACCATCTTTCTCTGCTTCGTAACGACTCCACTTATCATATTTCTCTATATAATAAGATAAATTTTCTTTTAAGATTGGGCCATGTAATGGACAAATTGTTTGGATATCTAGTGTAGCTGCTTTTTTTAGCAAGCTTTGCACTTGCATGCCATATTTTCCTACTATATTAAAATAGTATCTTCTTGCTTCCTCTTCCCAATCTTCTTCAGTATCTAATGCACCAAATTTTCCAAAGCCATCTGCCGAGAATAGTATTTTCTCTGTTTGCTCATAAGTTACCATTACTTCTGGCCAATGTACCATTGGTGCCATAAAAAATTGCAAAATATGTTTCCCTATAGAAACTGTATCTCCTTCTCCTACAATTACTTGCCTCTTACTCATATCCATTGGGAAAAATTGTGGAAGCATGCATGCTGTCTTACTATTCACAATCAATTGCATTTCTGGATATTTTTCCGCTAACAACTGTATATTAGCAGAGTGGTCTGGCTCCAGGTGAGAAATGACCAGATAATCCACTTTTCTACCTTCTAAAACCTTTTCTAAATTATCTATCCACTCCTTTGTTTTTCTTTTATCTACTGTATCCATGACCACTATTTTTTCGTCTTCTATCAAATAGGAATTATAGGAAACTCCATGTGCTAAAGGATATTGGCTT
Organism: uncultured Clostridia bacterium; assembly: GCA_944386315.1. Lineage (GTDB taxonomy): Bacteria > Bacillota > Clostridia > TANB77 > CAG-508 > UMGS1663. The sequence goes on from CALXAS010000011.1 coordinate 8,012, forward strand.
TCAAATAAATCTAAGTCTTTATCATCTACTCCTATATAGGAAATATTTTGAGTTACTTTTTTCTCCATTGCTTGTCCACCTTTCTTTATATACTTTCTAATTGTGGATCCATAGAAAGTGTTATGGTTGGATTTGTAATTATCTTTTTCTTTTTCGTTTTCTTTTCATTTAATTTTAACAATTCTGTTAACTGTTTTTGTTGTTTTTTACCAAAAAATGAATAGATTTCTTTTTCATCTTTTTGAACAATTCCTTTTACCTTTTTATTCATTTTATTTAGCTCTTTCTTTATTTTTTTTTCAATATTTTCTAATCTAGAGGCATCTGCATAAGCTGTTAATAAAATTTTTGCCAAATAATATTCATTATATTTTTTTAATTCTTTATATCTTTTTTCGATATAATCATATCTATCATTTACAAGTTCCATATAATCTAAAATGGTTTGTTCTGTATTATGGTTCACTATACTATCCGCTCTATTGAAATAATAATACTCTGGCTCTCCCGTTACTACAATTTTATTACATTGTTCTAACACATAGAAGGTAGTTCCTATATCTTCATATTTTTTACCTACAGGATATTGTACTTCATTAAATAATTCTCTTTTATATAATTTATTCCATGCGTAGCTTTGAATTTTTTTGTCCAACAATACTTCTTTTAGTATTTGTAATTTATTATATTCTTGAATACCTTTGTTTGCATTTTTTATTTTATTTTCGTTCTCTATCACATTATAGAAATTGCAAATACATACATCTGCCTTTTTTTCTGTTATAATTTGATGCATATGTTCATACATATGTTCACTAATCCAGTCATCACTGTCTACAAATCCTATATATTTCCCTTTTGCCTTACTAATCCCTAAATTTCTTGCAGCATAAAGTCCTTCATTTTCTTTGTGTATCACTTCTATTCTACTATCTAACTTAGCATATTGATCACATATTTTTCCACAATTATCTGGTGAACCATCATCTATTACTATAATTTGTAAATTTTGGTAAGTTTGATGTATTACACTTTGCAGGCATTTTTCTAAATATTTCTCCACTTTATAAACTGGAATAATAATAGAAATTAAATCTTTTTTTACAGACATATTATTCGCCTCCTAAATATTTTATATCCGCTAACCTTATTATATTGAATTTATTTTTTTCATACACTAGTTCATTAATTGCTACATTATATTGGCAATACTTTTCTCTTTCGTAGCAAAATGCAACACCGGTAATTTTTCTTAAAAAAGCTTCTATGGCTACTCCATGCGAACATATTAATATATTTTTTCCTTCATTACCCTGTGCTATCTTTAGGATACATTTATACATCCTTTGGGCTACTTCTTCCATTGTCTCTTGCTCTGGTATTCCACAAATTTCATTAATTTTATTTTGTGTTGCTTTTATATTAGGATTGATGCGATTAACTTCTTCCCATTTCCATCCATCGTATTCCCCAAAAAACATTTCCGATAATCCTTTGTCTATCTCTATGGAAACTTTATTCCAATTTGCTAATGGTTCTACCGTTTTTATTGCTCTTCCCGATGGGCTGGAATAAACTTTATCAAATGGAATATCTTTTAATTCCTGTGTTAATTTATTTATCAGTCTTTTTCCCCTTGGTGTTATTTCATAATCGTGTCTACCAGTTAATCTTTTCTCTATATTTCCTATCGTTTCTGTATGTCTAACTATTACTATTGTTGTTTTCATTATCAAAAAAACTCCTATATTTATATTCTCGTTTTGGTAATAATTTTATAGGTCCACCATTTTCTAATGCTTGTAAAATTGCCCCTATTCTCTTTGGTATTGATTCGTTTTCATTTTCGATAAAACTTAATAAGTATGGTTTATACTCTTCTGGTGTAATGGCATACAAGTCCATTACTTCTGCAAGCATACGATACCAATCAGAACATTTTTTTACAGAAGGCTTAGACATTACACTTCCTTCTCTGTTTCTATAATATTTAAACACTTCTATATTTGCATATTTTGTATTTTGAGATAAAATGGTTGCCTTGATAGAATAAATTTCATCTTCATAATACATTCCTTCTACAAACTTCATATTATTTTTGATTAAAAATTCTCTTCTCCAACATTTACTTGACACAGAAAAAGTTACATCACATAACAAACGTGCTTTTTTGGTAGAGTTTTCTTTTGTAGAAACTCTTACTTTGTTTCCTTTCCCTACATCTTCGTATCCCAAAAAAAGAATTTCTGGTTTCTCTTCTCCTATTACTTCATCTATTTTTTTTAATGTTTCATTATTATATAAAGTATCGTCTCCATCTAAAAATATGATATACTCTCCTCTTGCCTCTTCAAGTGCAATATTTCTGGGAGCCCCTGCTGTCCCAGAATTTTTTTCTGTTTTTAAAAGTTTTAGTTTATTATTTTCTAATTTTTCTATTTCAGCTACTGTATTATCTGTTGAACAATCATCTACTACTAATACCTCGTAGTTTTCAAAAGTTTGATTCGTCACACTCTGTATTGCTCTTCCTATATATTTTTCTACATTATAAGCAGGAATAATTACACTAAATCTTATCTCTTCCTTATTCAATTTCTTTCTCTCCTTCTACTATTTTTTGTAATGACTTAATAGCAAAATCATTATTATATTTTTCAAATTCCGTATTTAAAAGGTATGGAATTTGTTTTTCTACTTCCTCTACATTATGTGCATATTTAATATAGCCTAAATGTTTTAATGTTTCATAGGTTGCTTCTATTTTATGATTATAGTTTTTAAAAGCAATACACGGTGTACTAGTAATAGCTGCAAAAATCATTCCATGTAACCTATCTGTGATTACTAGTTGTGCTTGTCTGTATTTTACAAACATTTCTTCTAATTTTTGCTTTCTCTCGTTTTCTTTAATAGGTTCTCCTTTTGCCGTATCATTATACTCTATTTTTTTTAAATATTTTTTTATTATTTGTTCAAGCCTGCTCATTTGTTCAGGATTTAAATTTCTCTCTATATCATTTCTTAATATTAATAAAATTCCTTCTCTTTTCTTTTCCTCTCGAGTTTCATTTAGATATGTTACCATATCTGTAGTTTGTATGACTCGATTATACTTAAATTGTTTTTTCATTTCTTCATAAGAAACTTTTTCTCTTGCAACAACTGTTAATTTCTTATGTTTTCCATATATTTTTTTACTTTTCTCTAATTCTTCTCTTCCCTTGTCTGTTTCACTAAAATGCATAGTCTGTGGAAATATAATAATTTCATTATTTGGAAATATCTCTATTACTTTTCTTCTAGCTTCTTCTATATATAAATATTCATCTCCTAGGTTTCCACCTCCATGCAAAAATATAATATCTCCTTCTTTTACATACTCTCTTACTTTATCTATACATTTTTCTAGTGTTTCTTCTGATATTTCGTAATATTGTTCCATTGGAAAGTTTGCTTTTATAAACTGTCTTTCTGCTAAAGCAATTGCACTATCTCCTAAATTATTGTGATGTGGTACTCCCATTAAGATTACTTTTCTCATTTATGTCCCCCTTTAATACATTTTCACTCTTTATATTTTAACACATTTTTTTCTATTTTTCTAGCTTTTTGCATTATTTCTTATTTTTAATTTAATTCTTTCATTTATTTACGATAATATTCTGCAACATTAGATATGAAAATTTCTTAAAAATATGAGGATATTATGTTTATTTTTTGATATTCTTTGTATTTAAATAATTAACATAATACAAATAAGAGTGTTATACAACTTATCTAATAATCACGAACGCTTCTGCAAATAGTACAATCTAATTACTGAAAGCTTTCGTAAGCAATGCGTTTCTAACGAAAGAAAGTAGAGAAAAACAATTATCTCTATTTCCCAAAAAAATAAAATAAAGGAAGAAACCTGATTGTTTAGGTTTCCCCTTTATTTTTATATTATTTTATTTCTATTCATAATATATTCCACTGGTTTATAAACTGATGTATATGGATTATCTCGTTTCTGAAAATTTCTAAAATATATTTCTTCTGTTTTATTCTTTCCTTCAAATTCAAATAATATACTTTCTTTTGTTTTCCTATTCTTTCTATTTCTTTGAATTTGTTCTATTCTTCTGGCCATAAGTTATCACCCATGGCTATAAAAGGTATTGCACCATATCTTCCATTAAGATAGCCCTTTTGTATATTTTCTGTTTTTCTAACAGGAAAATCATCTAATGGATATAAATCTGTAGCCCCTTTCTTATAATCTTTTTCTGTGAACCATATTTGATCTCTTCTGAATAAGTTCAAACTCAATAAATTTGTGTCATGCGTATTAAATATTAGTTGTGCGCCATTTTTGTTATACTCTTTGCTATTAAATAGCTTTACAATATATTTTACTAAAAACGGATGCAAACTTCTGTCTAACTCATCAACTATTAGTATTTTTCCTTTTTTTAAAACATGTAGTAAAATCGGATTTAAAATAAACATATTTTGTGTACCTAATGATTCTTCCGTTAAATCCAAACTAATATTTCTTTCATTTCCCTTATCGTCTATTATATTGTGGCTAGTTATCACACTAAAATTTTTTGTGTTCTTGGAGATAAATGGTCTTAACTCTGGTGGTATCATAGATAATTGTTCCTCTGAAATTTCTACATTAGAGATATTATATCCATTTATATTCATCTCCGCTTCATTTAAAACATGTAATGAAAAATTTCTTAATTCTCCACTTTTATCATTATAATATTGTTCAAAAGAAATACCTTTTAATGGTTCATAATCAAATAGTACATTTATTCCATTTGTAATAAAATTATAAACTGGTTTTGTTTTTTCGTAATTCCAAGTAGTAGCTGTAGCTAAGAAAAATTTGTTTTCCATATTTTTATTTTCTATATCCCTTAATTTTCTTTCTGTAATAGTATAATGATACTTGTTAACTTCTGTTCTTTCAAAAATTTCCGTTTCTCTTCCATTTGGATAATAATATAAATATTCTTCATAAATTCTATTTTGATCAGCGGAAAAGCCATATGCATATTTTATATTATCTATTACCATAATAAATTCAAATGAAGTTGGCTTATTTATACTTTTTTCATTAAACTTAAAAGGATTTATAGGTAATTTCATTCCAGGCTGCATATTGTTTGAATTCCTCATCATAATAATTACGGTATTTATGGCTTTCAACAAATTTGTTTTTCCTGAGGCGTTAGCTCCATATATTACTGCTGATTTTAAATATTTTTCATTTTTACATTCTACTAAGTTTTCTGGTATTTCTTTATCAGCAGAAGCCAGCATGCTGAAAACTACTTTTTCATTTATGGACATAAAATTTTCAACACTAAATTGTACTAACATATATACCTCCTTGTATAGCCTATTATACTCTTTTTATTCAAATTTGTAAACAGATTTTATAATTATATTTTACTTTTTTGAATTTTTTATGCAAATTGTTTAAATAAAATATAAGATTTTTATTTTTATATTTGTTTTTTGTATTCTTTAAAACTCCACAAACACATTACTTCCTTTATTTACCGTAATTCCTTTGCTTGGTGTTTGCCCTTTTATAATTGTATTTTTAGCATCTATCTCTTCTGTCTGTTCCTCCTCTGTATACATTTCTAAGCCTAATTCTTCTAATATTTTATCTGCTTCTTCTACTGTTAATCCTTCTACATTTGGTACTTCTACTTGTTCTATTACCTCTACGTTATTTTCATCATCTTTTGGAATTTCTAAATAAGGAAGTACTTCTCCAAATATTTGTGCTCCGATTGGCGCTGCTACACCTCCTCCTTGATGACCTCCTTCTCCTGTTGGATTATACAGTGTTATTAATACTGTCACTTGCGGATCAGATATAGGTGCTACACCTATAAAAGAAGTAACATATTTTCCTGTATTTACACCATCTTCTGAAGTCCCTGTTTTTCCTCCTATACGATACCCTTTTACTTGTGCATTTTTTCCTGTTCCTTCTGCTACTACGCTTTCCATCATACTTAGTACATTTTTGGCAGTTTCCTCTGAAATGACTCTATCTTTTTGGATGACTTCCACTTCTTTTCTTTCTCCTGTTTGACTATCTACAATGGCTTTTACAATTCTTGGCTGTACATAAGTTCCTCCGATTAGCAATAGTAGATACCATCGTAATCATCTGCAATGGTGTTACTTCAAATCTTTGACCAAAGGCAATGGTACCTAGTTCTACTGGACCTACTTTATTTTCTGCTAAGAAAATGCCTTTTGCTTCTCCCGGCAAATCAATTCCTGTCTTCCTTAAAAAGCCATATTTATTTAAGTAACTATAGTAAGTCTGTACTCCTAATTTTTGTCCTAGTCCAATAAAAACGGGATTGCAAGAATTCATTAATGCTTGCCTTAAACTTTCTGGTCCATGTGGTCTATAATACCTCCAACATTTCATCCTTACTCCTGCAATTTCAATGGAACCAGAGCAATTAAATTCTCCTTCTTTATCTGTTGTGGTAATTCCTTCTTCCAGTGCTGCAGAGGCTGTTACTAATTTAAAGGTAGAACCAGGTTCATAAGTATCGGATATGGCTTTATTTCTCCACATTGCTTGTAAATTAGTACTTTTTTCTTCTGTTGTTAGGGTATCCCAGGTTAATTTTAATTCATCTGTATTAGGGGTATATGGTTCATTCAAATTATAATTGGGATAACCTGCCATTGCTAATATATCCCCTGTTTTTGGATTCATAATAATAATATTTCCGCCGTCTGTACACACATTATCAATACAAGCTTCTTCTAAATATTTTTCTGCAATTCCTTGAATAGTACTATCTATACTTAAAATTAAGTCGTTTCCATCTATAGCTGGTGTATAGTTTTCTTGTGTGTTATCAATATCTCCTCCCTTGGCATCTGTCATTTTACTAATGCTACCTTTTTCTCCTTTTAATTCTTCTTCGTATATTGCTTCTATTCCATCTAACCCTTGGTTATCACTACCACAAAATCCGATTACTTGTGATGCTAAATTGTTAAAAGGATAATATCTTTTTGTATCCTCATCTATATTAATTCCTGTTTCTATTCCATTTTCTTGCATCCAAACACGCAAAACATCTGCTCTTTCTTTTTCTACTTTTTTAATAATGGTTTCGATAGAGCTATTTTTCTTTACTTTTTTTAGTACGGTCTCATAATCTAATTCAAAAATATCCGAAAGTGCTTTTGCTACTTTTTCTTTATCTTCCTTTGCAATATTAACAGGATTTACTGTAATGGTTTGTACTGTAGCGCTCACTGCTAATTCTACTTTTCCTGTTGCATCATAAATTGTTCCTCTTTTTGGGTTAATTTTTCTATCTAACGTTTGTTGCCTATAAGCCATAGCTTGCAACTCTTCTCCTTGTATGAACTGTATGCAGGCAATTCTTGTCAGTAATGCTGCTAGAATACTAAGGGCAATTATCATTTCCCATTTCATTCTTTTCTTTCTTGTAATATTTCCTATATTTTCTTCTCTCTTTGCTTCTTTTTTTCCTAACTTTTTAAGATTAATAGGCTTTCTTTTTTTCCATTTTTCTATCTCTTTATTTCTATCTTCTTTTTTTATTTTCTTTTCTAATTTTTCTTTTAGTATTTGCTGTGTTGTTCTTTTCTTTTTTCTCTCTTTTTTTATTTTATAATTTTGTTTTTTCAAAATGAAAACCTCACTTTTTTATACTCTCTTATCTTTATTTGTATTTTTAAAATACTATTTTATGACTTTGAGAAGGAGGTTTCGGTTATTTTATTTTCTTTTGCTCTTCCAAAAGAAAGTGTCCTTTTTTATATATTAGGAAAGTAAAGCAATTTGTTTTAAACTCAAATATAAAATGAAATTTTATGAAAAGTACTTGCGAAAATTTGTTCTATATGATATAAATAATAAAATGATTGGAGGTGAGAACTTGAGATTAACATTTGTATGTGATTTTAAATTAAATGAAATACAAGAAAAAATAATAAAAGAAATAAAATGGCATTGTAGTAAAGTATATAATACATTTAATTATGCAATAAGAGAAGGCAAAGTAGATGTAAGCAAAATAAAAAGAGTAAATGAAGATGGAGGAGAAATTTAGAGTAAAGAGTTTAAATTTTCTAATACCAAAGAGATTAGAAAAACTAGTAAATTTAGAAAGCATAAAAATGATAAAGA
>CALXAS010000012.1 GCA_944386315.1 uncultured Clostridia bacterium
AATTTAATTTAGCCATTGTTGCTGAAGATATTTGTAAAATATCTTTTAATTCTCCACATGACATATCTTTGTCAATTAATAATTTTCTTAATGGTTTATATGAGATCATTTTACCCCCTATTATATTTAGTTTAATAAAAGATTTGTTTAATAAATTATTTTTTATATTCTATAATTAAATTTTTATTTTGTAAATAGAAAAAAATATTTATTATCCTAAATATTCCCCAAAATTTCTTTTATTTTCTTTTTTTGCATGTTATACTTCTCTATAATAAAAGCAAGTAATTATCATTATATTGAAAATGAAATTAAGTTCAAAAAAATTATAGATGCTCCTAATCAAAACCTATATGTCGCAACAGATAATAATAACATCATCGCTTATATAGAATTTTGAGAACCTTCTAGGCCTTTTCAAGATTATTCGCAAGAAATTGGTTTATTCTATATAAAGAAGGAATATCAGAGACAAGGACTTGGCAAAAAATTATTTGACTTAGCTTATTATTCCATTAAAGATACTGGTGTTGATAAATTTTTTTACTTTTCCTTTAGGAGGTAACATGTTAAAAATATATAATATAAAAGATAAACAAGAATACCTTAAGGAAGTAGCTGAATTAACTCAAAAAGAATGGGGAAAGCAGATAGACTCTCCACTAGAATATACTGTTAAAATAAATAAAAAAATAGCTAAAATAATTCAAAATTTTGACAATCCTCTATATTGTAAATTAGTTTTGCTAGATGATTCTACTCTTATTGGATTTATCTCTATTTTTCCAACAGATGGAGAAGAAAGAAAAGATTTATCTCCATGGTATGCCACTATGTTTGTAAAAGAATCCTATAGAGGGAATGGATTTTCGAAAATACTCCATAACGCGATTTTAGAGGAAGCTAAGAAACGAGGAATACACAAACTTTATCTTAAAACAACCTTAAATAATTATTATGAAAAATTTGGAGCTATATTTTTAGAAAATTTAAAAAACGGAGAAAAATTATATTATTTTTCTTTACAAAACGTTAAAAATGATAACAGATAGCAAAAAATAATGTAAAAATTTAAGTTTTTTTGCACACCTGACAAGTTTTGCTATTTTTTGACATGTAGTTTGTGTTAAAATTATGTCAAGTGCAATATTTTAGCACAATCATCTTGACTAATAGGACTGTTATTTTTTCTTCTAACATCTCCTACTAGTCTTCTATTTTTTACTTTTAAAATATTCTTCCCACTCTTCTGGTTTAAATCCTACTAGAACGGTATCTTCTGTAACAATTAATGGTCTTTTTACCAACATACCATCACTTGCTAGTATTTCTAATTTTTCGTCTTCTGTCATATGGCTTAATTTTTCTTTTAAATTTAATTCTTTATATTTTAATCCGCTTGTATTGAAAAACTTTTTTATTTCTTTCTTACTTAATGAAATCCATTTTCTTAATTCTTCTTTTTTAGGATTATTTTCCACTATATGTCTTTCCTCAAAATATATATGATTTTGTTCTAACCATTTTTTCGCCTTTTGGCAGGTAGAACATTTTGGATATGCTATAAATAAAGTATTCATGTTTTCCTCCTTTGTTTTTATATTTTTTACTATACCATACTATTTTGGATAATTCTACCATTTTTGATAAATTTTGTTGCAAAGCTATTCTTTTACTTTTATAATATAGTTTAGAATTTTAATTTTTAAAAGGAGGTTTTGGTATGAATAAATTTGAGGAAATCCGCCCGATTGTTCTTGGTCTTGCCATTAGAGATGGAAAATTGTTGGTAGGTGAAAGTTTTGACAAAGTAAAAAAGCAAACTTTTTATCGTTGCTTAGGTGGCGGAATAGAATTTTTAGAAAAAAGTGTAGATTCTTTAAAAAGAGAATTTAAAGAAGAAATCAATTCTAATGTTACGATTAAAGATTTTTTAGGTGTTTCTGAAAATATTTTTACTTATCAGGGTAAAAATGCTCATGAAATTGTATTTTATTATTCTGTTACTGTTCCTGATGAAGATGTCAAAGAAGAGTATTATATACAAGAATCTAAGAGTATTGCTAAATGGGTAGATATTCAAGACTTTAAAAATGGAAATAAAATTTTATATCCTGAAGAAGTTTTTCCATATATTTCATGATAGGATTGCATTAGAAAGAGAGGTATACAATGGTATATAAAGCAGGTTCTATTTTACTAAATTTAAAAACGAAACAAATTGGCTTAGTGTTTTGCAAGCGTTGGGGTGATTATTCTTTTCCTAAAGGTCACTTAGAAGAGGGAGAATCTCTTGCTATTTGTACTATACGCGAAACACAGGAAGAAACAATGAGAGATAATCATTTATGGATTAACAAAGAAATTGCTATTATTTCCTATACAACTCCTACAGGAGAAGATGTTATTTATTATTTATTTTTAGCGATTGATGATGGCCCTACCTTTTCTCCTATTGCTTTGGAAGATAGGGAAGTTTTAAAATGGGTCTCTTTTGATGAAGTAGAGAGTATATTATCCTATCCTAATTTAAAGGAAGTGTGGAAAAAAGTAAAAAGTCCTATTTCTGAAATATTAGAAAATGATGGAAAACTTTCTCCCGCTATTTTAACAGATTTAGGAATTTGTCCTACTTGTTATAATAGAGAAAATCATCAATGTCTTTATGGTGATATTTCTCGTCAATTATTATTTGAAAATACAGATTGGGAATGTTTTTTGTTCTCTAACCCCAGAGCAGCTGGACATACCGTTATTTCTACTAAAAAGCATTATAAAGATATGATGGAAATTCCAGATGATTTATGCCAAAATATTTTTGTTTTTGCGAAAAAAGTGATGTGTGTTCTAAAATCTGTCTATCACTGTGAAAGTGTTTATTTATGTACTATGTGTGATGGACCGATGAATCATTTTCACCTTCAGCTAATTCCTCGTTATTCTTTTGAGAAAAGAGGGTCTAAAAATTTTGTAAAACCTCGCCAAGTTTATAGGGAGGATTTCGATAAAGTAGAAGAGATAAGAAATTTGCTTACAAATTAATTTTATAATTTAAAAGTCAAGCTAACATTTAAGCTAGAACAAGCGTAACTATATTACTTTTAGATAATCTGTTTTCTATGGCAAATTCTATAGATGGTAGGATATAGATATACTTCTATGACATCTATTCTAACAAAACTATTTTCTAGATGGTGTTTATACAAATAATATTCTACTGTTTGAATAAGATGTTTTTGTTTTACTGTATTTACGCCATCTATAGGATTTCCATATTGCTGATTGGTTCTCGTTTTTACTTCTATAAATACGATTTCTTCTTTGTCTTTTGCTATGATATCTATTTCCCCTTGTCTTGCCATAAAATTTCTTTCTATGATTTGGTATCCTTTTTTCTCTAAATAATTAGCTGCTATATTTTCTCCCATCCTTCCAATTTCTTGTTTATAGTACATTGCTTTTTTCTATCTCCTCTCTTTTGAAAAATGGTTTATTTTTTACATAACAATGTTTCGATTTTATTTAAGATAAGCTATAGCCTTTTTTCTATAAAAAATTTATTTTAATTTTACAAAATAGTTATTTTGTGTTTGTATGACATATCCTTCTATTTCCATTAAACTTAAAATAACTGTCACTTCTTGCACTGTTTTATTAGCTTTTTTGGCTATTTCATTTACATGCATTGGTTCTTCTAACATTTGATTATAAATGGGCATGTATTCTGGTTTTATAAATAATTCTGTTTCTTCTTTTTGATTTTGGCTATTTTTTTGTATTTGTCCTACTAATTTTGTTTTTTCTATTGTATCTATTTTTTCTTTTTGGTATTTTTTTAGCTCCTTTTTATAACTATCTTCCAAAATTTCTTGCGGTTTTACTACCAATGTAGCTCCTTCTTGTATAAAACGATTTGTCCCTATTCCCTTACTACTATCTATATTGCTAGGAATTGCATACACCTTTTTTCCTTGTTCTTTTGCATATTTTACCGTAATACTACTTCCGCTTCTATAAGCTGCCTCTACTACTAACAAACTATCTGACAACGCACTGATGATTCTATTTCTTTTAGGAAATTTTTTGATATCTGGTTCTATCTCGGGAGCATATTCTGTTAAAAGGCATCCACCATTTTCTAACAATTTGTGGATAAGCCATTCGTTTTCTTTTGGATAAGGGTGATTAAATCCCCCTCCCAAAACAGCTATTGTTTTTCCTTTATGTTCTATTGCTGCTTGATGAGCCATTCCATCTATCCCCAGCGCCATGCCACTTACAATACACAAACCTTCCTCTGATAATTCTTTGGAAAAATGATAACTTACTTTTCTTCCATATTCTGTACATTCTCTGGAACCTACTATTCCTATGGTATTTTTTGCATTTAGTAGGAATATATTTCCCATGGCATAGATTTTCTTGGGGCAACTTTTTATTTCTCGCAGTCTTTCTGGAAAGTATGGATTTTCTTTTTCTAGTGGTATGATTGGCGTATAGGTTCCCTCCTTTTATCGTTATTTTTATTTTTTCTACTATACTTCTTTATTGGTTGCTTTTTTTATTTTTTGCCTACTTTTTCTTTATTTCCAATACTTCCTATCTAAATTTCTATATTGTATTGCCTCTGCAATATGGGCTACTTCTATTTTCTCTTTTTCTTCTAAATCTGCTATCGTTCTTGCTACTTTTAAAATTCTATGATAGGCTCTTGCACTAAAATTTAATTTTTGAAAAGCCTCTTTCATAATTTTTTGGGAAGGCTTATCTAGTTCACAATAGGCTTCTATTAATTTTGGCGTTAATTCGGAATTAGAGTAAATCTTTTGCCCTTCATATCGTTTTAATTGTATCTTTCTGGCTTTATCTACTCTTTGTTTGATTTTTTCTGATGTTTCTGCTATTTGTTTTTGTTCTAATTTTTGATATTTTACAGGTGCTACTTCTATTTGCATATCTATTCTATCTAAAAGTGGTCCACTTACTTTTCCCATATATTTTTTGATTGTCTCTGGTGTGCAAGTACACTCTTTTTCTGTTGAACCATAGTAACCACAAGGACATGGATTCATAGAGGCTACAAACATGAAATTACAAGGGTAAGTTAGGGTAGCATTTAATCTGCTAATGGTTATTGTTCTATCTTCTAATGGTCCTCTTAATACTTCTAAAGTTTCTTTTTTGAATTCTGTTAGTTCATCTAAATACAATACTCCAAAATGGGCAAGGCTTATTTCTCCTGGTTTTGGCACTGTTCCACCTCCTACTAAAGAACTTTTTGTAACAGTATGATGTGGCGCTCTAAACGGTCTGGTTGTAAGGATAGGTAATTGTTTTGGTAATATGCCTGCTACACTATGTATTTTGGTAATTTCTAATGCTTCTTCAAATGTTAAATCTGGTAAAATGGAAGGTATTCTTCTTGCAAGCATGGTTTTTCCAGAACCAGGCACACCGAAGCATGAGCACATTATGCGAACCGTGCTGCAGCTATTTCTAAGGCTCTTTTTACATTTTCTTGTCCTTTTACTTCTGCAAAATCTAATGGATATTTTTGCTTTTGATAGAATAAATTTTTTATATTTGTTTTGGTAAATTCTATGTCTTCTTTTTGATTGAGATATGCTACTACTTGTTGTAAGTTCTCCACACCTATCACTTGTAATCCTTCTACGATGGCTGCTTCTTCTGCATCTTTTTTAGGCAAAATTACTTTTTTTATTCCTAATTTTTTAGCTTCTATGCACATGGGCAATATTCCATTGGCATGATTGATTTGTCCATCTAAAGATAATTCTCCTATCACTACTGTTTCTGCCATAGATTGGTTTTTAATTTCTCCAAAGTCAATGAGAATACCTATTGCTATAGGTAAATCGTAGAAGGAACCTTCTTTTCTGGTATCTGCAGGCGCAAGATTAATAATAATTTTTCTACTTGGAAATTCATAACCTGAATTTTTGATGGCAGTTCTTACTCTCTCCTTGGCTTCTTTTACACTGATATCTGGAAGTCCTACTACTCCCCAATTGGGCATTCCTGCTGCTACGTCTACTTGCACGTCAACAAGATAGCCTTCTAGACCTTGCAAAGACATACTTTTTATAATAGATAACATATTTACCTCTTTTTTTGGAAATTTAGATTTTGAACAAAATCTATTAGATTGAATATGGTATATATTACCATTGTTTACATTTTTTGTCAATAGTTTTTTGCAAATAAAAATTTTTTAAAATTAATTGAATTTTTCGTATGGATTGTTGTATAATGAATATGTATCTAGAATTTTGGGAGGAAAGTATGTCTAAACAAGAAAAAAATGTAATCAATTACATAGTAATATGTATTAATGAATTTGCAAAACAATTTAAAATGACAAGTAAAGAAGCATACTTATATTTAAGAAATTTTAAAGGAATCGAATTTTTAAAAGAGAATTATGAGGCAGAACACACAGTAGGATTAGATGATGCTATTGATGATTTAAAACAAGTATGCATGAATCATGGAGGAGATATTAAATGATATTATATCATGGATCAAATTTGAAAATTAATCAAATTGATTTATCAAAATGTAGACCATATAAAGATTTTGGAAAAGGTTTTTATTGTACAACCATAAAAAAACAAGCAGAATTCATGGCAGATAGAGTAGTTAAAAGACAGGGTGGAATTAAAACAATAAATACATTTGAATTAGATGAAAATATTTTTAATGATAAGAAAATAAATATAAAAAAGTTTGACAAACCATCTCAAGAATGGGCAAAATTTATATTGAATAATCGTGATAGAAACTATAAATTTTCAAACAGTAAAGAATGTAATATAGATTGCAAATATGATTTAGTAATAGGACCAGTTGCAGACGATGATATTATCGTGTTATTTAGAACTTTTGTAAATGGACTAATTGACATAGATACATTAATAAGGGAACTTACATACAAAGAATTAACAGATCAATATTCTTTCCATACGGAGAAAGCTATTAAATACTTGAAAGGAGTATAAAATATGGTATTAGAAAAATTAAATTATTTAGTAGAATGTATCACGCAGGATTTAATTCAATATTTAATGGAAGATAATTCTATAACAATGGAAGAAGCTATGGATATTGTATATAATTCAAAAACGTTTGAACTTTTAAATGATTTTGAAACACATTTATATTATGAATCTTCCAGTTATGTATATGAATATTTAAAAGAAGAATTAAAAAAAGAAAGTCATAATGAAATATAATTTTAAGTAGCTCACCCTTGCGAGGGTGAGTTATCTTCTTTTTATGTAGACAATTTTTCCCAATCATGGTATAATAATAGGTATACGGATGGCAATGCCATCCAAAGTAACTAAAATCTTTTAACAATAGGAGGATTGCATTATGAAGAAAAAAATTTTAGTAACTTGTTTAATCGCTTCTTTATTAGCATTTCCCATCACCGGAAATGCGATGGAGCGGCACCCGATAAATCCTTTGGTTTTATCGGAAGACCCCTCTGTGGTTCCGACGGAAAGGAATCTTCTGCTGGGGCTCCTGCAGGAGGACATCAAGCGCTATGAGCTTGAGGGTGACCATACGGAGCGCGAGGAAGAACTTAAACAGCTCTGGATGGAGGCTCATTGGCAGCGACTTCCTGACGAGGAAGTGCTTCGGCAAATTCCTATTATTGCCGAGGAATTACTTTCTTGGCAAAAGGATGAAGTTTCATGCTATTTGGGCATGGACGATGAGAGCCTGCAGGAGGTGATTGAGCACTCGAATAGGTGCTATGAAGGAGCTTATCAGGTGCTACGGGCACTTGGCATCCCTGCTGAGTACCTAACCTTAGAGGAGATGAGGCAGTCTTAAAAGGGATAGTCATTCTCCTAAGCCGTGACTAACAGCTTTTAGTCCCAGGAATAGCTCTAGTCTTAAGACGGGCAGAGAAGCAACAGAAGCGAAAGAAAGCGGGAAGGCTAATGTCTTCCCGCTCTCTTTGATAATGAAAAAAGTGTCCTCTCTTCTTTACCTATATTTTATATTTTTCTTTTATTTTTTGTCATGTTCTTTCTTTTTTTCATGCTTTCCTAATATTTTTCCTGTATTTCTTGGATTTTTTCATACTGCGTATTTAATATCTCTAAAAATGTTTCTGCTATGCTTGGATCAAACTGTGTACCTTCACATCTTTTGATTTCTTCTTTTACTTCTTCTAATGGAATGGCGTTACGGTAGGTTCTTTTAGATGTCATTGCATCAAAAGTATCTGCTACTGCTGCTATTCTAGCAAAGTAAGGGATTTCTTCTCCTTTTAATCTGCTTGGGTATCCATTTCCATCATATCTTTCATGATGATGTTTTACAATAGGAAGGATATCTTGAAAAATGGTAGCATTTTGCAAAATATGAGCTCCTATCGTTGGATGATTTTTGATTTGTGAATATTCGTCATCAGATAATTTGGATTCTTTTAATAAAATGCTATCCGGTATACCAATTTTTCCAATGTCGTGAAATAAACCTCCTATACGCAAGGTTCTTAAGTCTTGCTCACTTAATCCTAATTTTTCTCCTATTAAAACAGAATATTCTGCTACACGGTCAGAATGACCTCGTGTATAAGGATCTTTTGCCTCTACGGTATAACGAAGGGTTTCTATACTATCTAGATAAGCCTTTTCTAATTTTTCGTAAGTGTCGGATAATTCATCATTCATTCTTTTAATTTCGTTCATTTGTTCAATGGATTTGATGCCTGACTCGATTAATAAAAGAAGTTGGTCAAATTTATCGCTTTTTTCGCAATATCCTTGAATATCCAATCTACGAATTGTTTCTAAAGGTGGTGCTAAGTCTTTATGTCCTGTTAATAATAGAATATACAATTCTTTATTAAATTGTCTAATTTGTTCTACTACTTCATCTCCATGGATGGGTGACATGATAAAGTCTAAAATCATCATGTCAAAATGTTCGTTTTTTACACGTTGTATTGCCTCTAATGGATCTGTAACGCCTGTAAAGTTATAGCCAGAACGTTTTAAGAAAATAGACAAAGAATCTATAATTCCTCCTTCATCATCTACTGCTATAATTTTATATCCATTAGAAGGTGCTTCCTGCACTCTTTTTCTCACAACATCACCTACTTTAAACTTTATTTTATTTTGTTTGTCTAAATAGTAATTTCTGCTTGTATTATACCGATATGTTATGCAAAAAGCAAGGAAAAAGTCGAAACTTGTTTAACTTTTTCCTTGTTTCAAACTATTTAGTTAAATATCAATATATTTTTTATTTTTGAGTAAAATTTATATAGAACATGATTATGCATTAATTGGTATACGAATATGAAAAGCTGTTCCTTCTCCTCTCTTTGTTTCGAAGGTAATATTTCCATTAAAGTGTGCTCTAATATTGGAGTAGGACATAAATAATCCTAGCCCTGTTCCGTTTTTTCCTTTTGTTGTAATCATCTCTTTGAATAGTTTTTCTTCTACTTCTTTCGGAAGACCTCCCGCTTCATCTTTTATGGTAAAAATGACTTGGTTATCCTCTTTTGTGATTTCAAAATAAATATTTTTATTGGTTTGTCCATTGTATGCTTGAATACTATTAGAAATCATATTATTAATTACCTGCACTAAACTATTGACATTTCCCTTTAATTCTGTAGTTGCTTCTGTTTGTAGTGTTACTTTTAAATTGATAAGTGCATTTTTTAATTCATGTCTCATGAGAATATCTACTCGTTTTACTAATTCTTCTATAGTAAAGGAAACAGCTTGTTCATCTGATAGGGTAACTGCTTGTCCTTTAACGGCTGTAATAACATCTGACATATATTCTGTATATTCTTTTATTTTCTCTACCCAAACGGACATATCTTTTGCAATATCATGATGGTCCACCGCAGTTACTTCCGGGTCTTCTATGGAATTATCATATTCTGTAATTAAATCATGTAGTCCCTCTGCAGCTCCACTAATGGACATGATTGGTGTTTTTAGGTTATGTGCAATTCCTCCTATTAACTGTCCTAAAGATGCTAAACGCTCTTTTTCCATAAGCATATCTTGTTTATCTTGAATAGTTTTCATATCTAGCATATGCTGTGTTGTATCTTTAAACAAAATTAGCGTTCCTAAAAAGTTTTTATCCGAAACAATTCCATTAATTTCTATGATAAAATATTTTTGAATGGATTCTGCATATTTTTCAAAACGGTAAGTTTTTGTAGTAGTTGTTACCTTTCTTAAAACATCTTTTAAAATTTTGACTTCTATATTTAAAAAGTTATGTTCTCGAATGACATCAAAGATATTTTGATTTCTTAGGTTATCCATATGAAATGTGTTTAAAAATGTTTGGTTGAAATCAATAATCATATTCTCATCATTTAAAACAATATAGCTATCTGATATTCTATCTACTATTTTTTGCAAGGCAATTGGCGTTGCTCTTAAAAATTGAAATTTAAAAATGGCAAGACTATAGAATAATACTGTAGCTGAAAAGGACAATGGTTGCATATAAACAGGCATTGGTACTCCAAACATTCCCAGAAAGTTAATTACCAACGGTACAATGGTACCTAAAATAATTAAGATGGATTGTTTGGAGAAAAAGCCTGAATTTTTTATCGAATATTTTAAAAAGTATAAAATACCTATAAAGTATAATATAAAAGTATAAACGGAGTGTATCATAAAATAAGGGCCCCAAACAGTTTCTCCTACTCTGATACTATAACTTTCTACAAATAAATGATGGTAGTCATTGGTAAGTGCTAATATTAAAGAACAGGTTGGTATGATAAATGGTAATACATAAATCCATTTAAATTTAATTTTTGTTTGGCTAAATATTTTTCCCAGAAAGTAAAAGCTAACTGGTGAAAAAAAGGCTCCAAACGCTGATAATTTTTCAAAGAAGAATGGATCTATAGAAGTATTTTGCATGCATATTTGTAATATTAAACAAAAAGTCCATTCTGCTAGACACACTATAAATAAGCTAAATGCTACTTTAATTTGTCCCTTTTTTTGCTTGGATATGAAATATAATAATACCAATAGTAATACTTCTGTAAAAATAAGACAATATAAATATGGTATATATAACACTTTTGTTTCCCCCTTTATGAAATTAATTTTAATTTTCTTAAATAGGCAATATATTTTTCTATATATGTTTTTTCAATAGTTGGCCATTCAAAACCTACTTTTTGAAAAAAGGCAGTGGTGTCTTCTTGTATAATTTGAATATGAGAAGTATATTCTACTCGTTTGTCACTTGTCAAGTCGTTTACAATACCAGAAATTTTTTCTTTCTGTTCTTTATTTTTTAGCATCTTCGTCATTTGTCTTGCAAATTCTTTTTCTGTAACAATCTTCATGTGGATACCTAGCTCTTTGATATAAGTCATAAAATCTATCATATCTAAATGGTGATAGTTATATATATGGTAAATTGGCTGTGATAAATTTTTATTTTGTAATACAGTAATAATAGCATCTCCGCAACTATCTACTGGCGTAAACTCCAAGTATTGTCCTAATATATCTTGTGGCAACATATGTATATTTAAAAATGTAGTTAGTCGCACTAAGAATGCATTTTCATAAGGATTTATTTGGAAACATCCATCGCTTAAACGATTGGTAATATTCCCCAATCTTAATATTTGTGCATCTAATCCTTTTTGTATACAATTTTCCAAGACTATTTTCTCTGCTTCAAATTTACTACGCACATATACGTTTTCTAGATTTTGTCCTACATATAGATTATGTTCTGAAAAGGATATTTTTTCTTTATTTTCTTCTTTTTCTCCTACATTTGCTAAAGAATTTCCTGATACGCTAAGGGAAGATATATGTAGAAAACGTTTATGGTATTTCAAACAAAATTCTATCATATTTTGTGTAGCATCTACATTAATTTCTTTAAATTTTTCATAATTTCCAAAATGTTTTACATTTGCTGCTGCGTTAATAACACAAGAGATTTTACTACTCATTTCTTGCATTTCTTCCAAATTTAAGCCAAAGTTTTCTTTTGTAACACTTCCTGTTAAAATAAAAAATCTTGTACCTAAATATTCGTCCAATTCTTCTTTAAAATAAAAATGTAATACTTCTAATAAACGTTCTTTTGCGTTTCTTCCATCTTTATCTCTTACAATGCAATAAATATTTCCTTTATCTTTTTTCAAAAAACTATATAAAATATGTGCACCTACGAAACCATTGGCTCCTAATAATAATACATTATTGGTATCGTTTTTAAAAATAGTATCACCTGTTGGCTTAGCAAGAAATTGATGAATTTTTGTATAATCATAATCTGCCAAATCTACCGTTGACCCACTTTGCAGATTTCTGCTAGCCAATTCGTATACGGTTGGATATTTAAAGATATCTGCATAAGAAATATCTATTTTTTTGGATAACAACTCTACTTTTAATTTAATAGCCATTAGGGAGTCCAATCCAATATCAAACAAATTATCATAAATACCCACTTTAGTAGACAACAATTTTTCTAATATCTGACAAAATATTTTTTGTTCTTTTGTTTTTGGTGGTACATAATTATTGGATTGTATATTTTGTATTTTATAGTTTTCCAATGCCTTTGTATCTATCTTTCCGTTTGTTGTTAATGGCATTTTGCCAAGTGGAATAATATATCTTGGTATCATATATAGTGGAAGATATTTTTGTAATTCCATTTTTATTTGTGACACATTTAAAAATAGTTTTGCTGTAAAAAATGCTGTTAAATATTCATTATTTTTCTCGTCATGATATAATACTCTACAATTGTTTACCCCTGGAATAGCTAAAATACGTTTTTCAATTTCAGATAATTCTATTCTCAATCCATGTATTTTTATTTGAAAGTCTTTTCTTCCTATATAGCTAATTTCTCCTTTTTCATTCCATTTTGCTACATCTCCAGAATGATATAATTTTCCCTCTCCAAAAGGATTATCTGTAAACACTTTTTTACTTAAATCTTCTCTTTGCATATATCCATAGGATACGCCTGCTCCTGCAATGCAGATTTCTCCTGGAACTCCTACTGGGCAAAGGTTTCCATCTTTATCACATATATATATCTGTACATTAGGAAGTGGTTTTCCAATCGTAATTTCTTTTGGCGATTCTATTTCTTGACAAGAGCAACAAGCTGTTGTTTCTGTAGGTCCATACTCATTACAAATGGTGGCAGAGGAATATTTTCTGATAGTTTCATAAAAATTGCCAGTTAATGCTTCCCCACCTGTTTGTATGCTTTTTAATACACCTAATGCTTTTCTTGTTTCCTCTGTTAATAACAGTAAGTTTAATTTAGATGGTGTAATTAAAATAAAATCTATTTTATTTTTTGTAATGAGTTCTCCCATAGCAGTTGGTACTTTATGCTCTTCGTAATTGGCTAAATACAATGTTTTTCCATTGAATAGTGGAACAAAAATTTCTACAGCAAACATATCAAAAGAAACAGCACAAATACTTGCAAAATGCTCAAATTCTTTTACATGCATACGCTCTGCATAAGCATATACTAAATTTAGCATACCTCTTCTATGTAATAAAGTACCTTTTGGTGTTCCCGTGGATCCTGAAGTAAACACCACAGAAAGTGGACTTGTATTTTTTACGAGAACTGGTGAAAAATCTTTTGGAAGTTCACTATATCGCATATCTGGAATACTGGTTAGCATATATACACATTTTGTAATTTGTAACATATCATGTATTCTATCTTCTGGTAGTTCTGGGTCGATAAGTAAATAGGCTGCTCCTGCCTTTAATATACCTAACATAGCAATTGGTATGCTAGCACTACGAGGCATTTTTATGGCTACTATTTCTCCTGGTTTTATATTTTTCTTTATCAAAGAGTATGCCACTATATCAGAAAGCTCATCTAATTTTTGATACGTGATTTTTTTGTTTTCAAAAACTAGTGCTACTTTATGAGGATTCTTCTTTACTTGTTCTTGGAAAACAGTGACAAATGGTTTTTCTAAATCAAAATCATTTTGTGTATGATTAAATTCTTTGCAAATCTGTAGCTTTTCGTATGGCATTAGCATATCTATTTTCCCAATAGTTATTTGTGTATTTTTTAATACTTCATTTAATATTTGTACATAATGCAATAAAATTCCTTGTGCAAAACTTTCTGAAAATAGTTCTGTACAATATTCTAATTTGCATATTAAATTATGCTCTGTTGGTGTTATTTCTAAAGAAAAATCGAATTTAGCAATATGTGGGTCTGGCTCATAATAGCTAGTTTCTCTTCCCTTAAAGTGCATATGTGCTTGTCCATCATTTTGATATACAAACATAGTATCAAATAAAGGAGAACGGTTAGCCACTCTTTTAATATTCAAATTTTCTATTAATTCATCAAATGGATAATCTTGATGAGAAAAACATGCTAGTAAATGCTCGGTCATTCGTTTTAAAAAGTCCTCAAAGGTTTCTTTTCCTTGTATAGTTTGACGAATTGCTAAGGTGTTAACAAACATGCCTATCATATTTTCTGTATCTTTTCTATTTCTTCCTACGATAGGTGAACCTACGATAATATCTTCGTTATTGGTATATTTATATAACAAGATATAATAAATACTCATTAAAAAGATATATGGTGTTGTATTATATTTCTTACATGCTTTATATAATTGTGAGGTAACCTCTTCTTCTAATACTGTACTGATTTTTTCTCCTTTATAGGAACGTACTTGTCCTCTTGGATAAGTAGTTGGCATATCTAATACTAGTATATTTTTTTGGAATTGATTTACCCAAAATAATTTACTGTTGGCAAAAGAAGTAGTTTTGCGATAATGTTCTTCCCATACGGCATAATCTAAATAATCTATTTCTGGCGAATTTCCTACCTCTTCTCCATTGTATAATTTGCATAGTTCTTCCATAAAAATACCCATAGAAGTACCATCACAAATGATATGGTGCATATCTAATAATAATAAGGCTTTTCCATTATCAAATAAAATTAGCTTTTCACGTATAAGTGGCACTTTTTCTAAGTCAAATGGTTTTAAAAAGTCATGGAAAATATTATCCAAGTCGGAATATGGCAGTGTGCATACAGATAAATGAAATTCTTCTATTTTATCTATCGTTTTTTGTACCACTTCTCCTTCTTCTACCACAAAATAAGTTCTAAAAGCTACATGTCTATTTAAAATAGTATGAATTGCTTTTTCTAATTGTGCTATATCTGGCTTTTCGTTAAACAAAATACCGCCTGGCATATTATAGGTAATAGATTTTTCTCCTTCTATGCGCGTTGTATAATAAATTCTTTTTTGCGCAGAAGATAGCGGATAAGATTTCGCCTTAGGTGCTTTTTCTATTTTTTGCTCTGCACCCTCCTCTATTTTGGTTTGTGTATCTATGTATTCTGCTAGTTTTACAATAGTTGGGTAGGTAAATATGTCTTTTACTGCTAATTTTATAGAAAATGTAGTGTATATTTCCG
>CALXAS010000013.1 GCA_944386315.1 uncultured Clostridia bacterium
CAAACTTTATAGCATCGGCTTGCCAAACCAAGAACTTTTATAGAGGTTCTGCATATCTCTTGCATAGAAAAAAGACATCTGTAATTTTTAGATTACAAATGTCTTCTCTATTAAATATTCAATTATATTTGCCCTCACAATCAATTTTAAGCAGAATAAAATTGTAAGGTAATAAACAATGCCTACAAAAAATGTAGGCATAAAAATACTTGTACAAAATAAGTAGTTACATATATATTTTCCTTTAGGATAGATAACAAACACACACCACATGGTGTAGATGTTTATCCTCAATCTGCAGCTGGTACTCCATGGACAGCAGCCTATATTGCTGCTAAAGGTGATCCTATTGCTAATTTACAAGAAGATTTGGCAGCAGAACAAAAAGCCAGAGCCACTTATGAAAAATTGATTGATCTTTGCAAAGATGACCCCGATGTTCTTGATGTACTTCGTTTCTTACGCCAAAGAGAGATTGTTCACTTTCAAAGATTTGGTGAAGCACTTCGTGGTGTACAGGACAAATTAGCAGAAAAGAAATTCTATATGGGAAATTGTACAAAGAAATGTTGTACTTCTAATTCTAATCCTTGTGATAATTGTGATAATCGATAATCCGGAAGAAGGTGCCCTTTTTTAGGACACCTTCCTTTTTATATATTTTCCAATGAACTACTTCCTTCATACAACATCTTCTTCATCTTTTTATTAATGTATTTATCTAAAATTTGGCTTTGCCTCAGGATTTTATTATAATCCTCTCCCTTTTCTATCATTTTCTCTAGCTTTCTTCTGTGTATGTACAATAATAAATTTATCATGTGCATCACCTCTATTTATAGGATACTACATTCTTTCTATTTTTTGTGTCGAAGTTTGTCGATGCCCCTAAAAAATTTTATTTTTTTACTTTTTTTGAACAATTCTGCATTTTTCGTCATATCTATTCTATTTGCCCTGTGCTACCTTTCTTAATCTATTATAAACTTCATAGGTAATTTCTACATCTCTTAAGCCTCTATGAGCATGTGTATAAGCTACTCCTAAGCCTTTAGCTAGTGTCCCGTAATTGATAGTTTGGGCTATTGGGTAATATCTTTCTAGCCAAACGCATCGTATCAATAAAGTCATTTGTTAGATAGGTATCGATATATTTTTCACACTTATCATATAAAAAATTAATATCAAAATTGACATTATGCCCTATTAAAATATCTTCCCCTGCAAACTCTATAAATTCTTGTAATACTTCCTCTCTTTCTTTCCCTTTTTCTAACATTTTATCTGTAATTCCTGTTAAATGTGTAATAAAAGGAGAAAGCGGTTCTTCTATTTTGATTAAGGACTCATAGGTATCGACAATTTCATTTCCTTTTACTTTAATAGCACCAATTTCAATAATATCGTTGTAGGTAGGTGATAATCCTGTCGTTTCTATATCTACTAATACATAGTCCTCTGCCCATTTTAGAAGGCTATGCCCTTTCCACTTTCTAACTGGTTGTTTCATTGACTTGTACATCTTATTTTCCTCTCTTTTTTCTTCTATTTTAATTTGCGCAAAGTAGCTACAAAAAATCCTTCCCATAAATTATTTGGGCAAATAGTAATTGTTCCTGATAATTTTGTAGGAAGCTGTGGTATTGGTAAATTTTCTATTGGTAATGGCTCTAACTTTACTTTCCCTAGCTTTAACACTTTTTTTACAATTTCCTCGTTTTCACACGAAAGAATAGAACAAGTAGAATAAACCATAGTTCCTCCTGGTTTTAATAAGCTGATAGCTTTTTGCAGTAGAGTAAACTGTGTGTGGTTGATTTTTTCAAGCCATTCTTTTGTGAATTTTCTTCTTTCTCCTACTGTAATAGTTCCACTCCCACTACAAGGTGCATCTAATAAAATCTGGTCAAAGGAAAAGTAAGAATCCAATTTTCTACTATCTGTTACCATCACATACACACTGCTTGCTCCTTGTTTTTCTATGTTATATTTTAATCTTTCTGCTCGCATTTTGTTCATTTCACATGCTGTAATATTCGCCGTATTTTGTGTTAATGCTGCAAGCTGAGTCGTTTTTCCTCCTGGTGCAGCTGCCATATCTAAAATATCCACATTCTTTTTAGGTTCTAGCAATAACACTGGCAACATAGACGATAAACTTTGCAAATAAACCTTCCCTTGTTCATAAATTTCCCATTTTTCTATCTCTGTTTCTTGTATATTTCTTAAAACAAATGCCTCTGGATACCAAGGCATTTGCTCAAATTCTATTTTTTTACTTTGCAAAATTTGTTTTATCTCTTCTACTGTAGCTTTTAAAGTATTTACCCTCAGTGTTGTTTCTCTTTTGGTTTGATAGCCTTCTAAAATTTTATTTACTTCTTTTTCTGTATATTGTTTTTGCAACAATTGTAATAATAATTCTGGTATTTCTTCCATAATTTGCTCCTTTTATGATTTTTATTATAACATGCTTTGTTCTATTTTCACAATAGATTTATCCATTTAAATAATAAATTCCAAAATTCAAGTAACCAGCAAAAAATAGCCATAAGATATATGGTATTAGTAAAAGACCTGATACTTTATTTTTGCGATAAAATCGCTTTATCATTACCATTACTAGAAAAATTAAAAGTAGTAACCAAATAAAAGAAAATAATCTCCACTTAGCTATAAAGAAAAAGATGGGCCATAATAAATTTACAATTAATTGTAAAATATATATGCTTTTTTCTGAAATTTGTAATTGCTCTTCATCTTTTAGAATTCCATAAGCCAGCCCCATTAGTAGATATAGAATTGTCCAAGCAATTGGAAATAGAATGCTAGGTGGTGCTAAGAAAGGTTTTTGTAATTCATTAAAATCCATATAGGGTGCAATGAGAAATCCTATAATACCACCTGCTAATAGTGTAAATAACATAGGTTTTGTATAATTTTTTATTTTTTGCATTTTTCTCTTCCTCCTCTTATTACACTATATGGCAAAAAAATAAAGCATATGACCTATATCATACACTTTATTTTTATCTTATTCTTCCACTTCTTCGAATTGGCTATTATATAAATTAGCATAAAATCCGTTTTTTGCTAACAATTCTTCGTGTGTTCCTTGCTCTACAATATCTCCATGATTCATTACCAAAATTAAGTCTGCATTTTTAATAGTAGATAAACGGTGTGCAATAATAAAGCTTGTTCTTCCTTTCATTAAATTATCCATTGCAGATTGAATTTGTATTTCTGTTCTTGTATCTATGGAGCTAGTTGCCTCATCTAAAATTAAAATTTTAGGGTCTGCCAAAATAACTCTTGCAATAGTTAATAACTGCTTTTGTCCTGCAGATACGTTACTAGATTCTTCATTTAATACCATATCGTAAGAATTTGGAAGTGTTTTTATAAAATGATGTACGTGTGCTGCTTTTGCTGCTTCTATTACTTCTGTATCAGTTGCATCTGGTTTTCCGTAACGAATATTATCTTTTATACTTCCTCCAAATAGCCATGTATCTTGTAGTACCATGCCAAACATTTTGCACAAATCTCCACGTTTAAATTCTTTAATATTAATGCCATCTACTAAGATAGCTCCCTTATTTACATCGTAAAAACGCATTAATAATTTTACCATTGTTGTTTTTCCGGCTCCTGTTGGTCCTACGATCGCTATTTTTTGTCCATCTTTTACATCAGCACAGAAATCATGAATAATAATTTTATCATCATCATAACCAAATTGTACATGGTCAAATGTAACATTTCCTTTTAATCCTTCTGTACTCTTTGGGTTTGACACATCTTCTACTTCTTCTTTTTCTTCTAGGAATGTAAATACTCTTTCTGCTGCAGCTACCATAGATTGTAGCATACCAGAAACTTGTGCTATTTGTGCTATTGGTTGTGTAAATTGTCTACTATATTGAATAAAAGATTGGATGTTACCTACTGTAATTTTTCCTTGTATAGCAAAATATCCTCCTAATATAGCAACTGCTACATAACCTACATTTCCTAAGAAGTTCATTAACGGATGCATTAGTCCTGATAAAAATTGTGATCTCCATCCAGAACGATATAGCTCTCTATTTTGCTTTTTGAAAGCTTCAATTGCCTTTTCTTCTCCATTAAATGCCTTTACAATATTGTGTCCTCCATAAATTTCTTCTACTTGACCATTTACATGTCCTAGGTATTCTTGTTGTCTTTGGAAGAACTTTTGTGATTTTTTTACAATAAATCTTACTATAACCGTAGCTACTGGTAAAATAACTAAAGATACTAATGTCATTTCCCAACTGATGCTAAACATCATAATTAATATACCAATAATTGTACAAATAGATGTAATAATATGTGTAATACTTTGGTTCAAGTTTTGAGAAAGTGTATCTATGTCGTTTGTAATAACTGATAAAACTTCTCCATTTGTTCTTTTATCAAAGTAACGCATTGGCAGACGATTAATTTTGGCAATTAAATCACTACGCAAACGAAATGTTAGTTTTTGTGCCACTCCTGTCATAACAAATCCTTGGATAAAGGAAAATAGTGCACTAAGAATATATAATCCTAACAAAGTAAGTAAAATTGTACCAATTGCACCAAAATCAATTCCACTACCACCGGATAGCTTATCTATAAAACCATTAAAAATTTCGGTTGTAGCATTTCCTAAGATTTTTGGTCCTACAATTGTAAAGATAGTACTTCCTATGGCAAAAATCATAACAATAATTAAAGCAACTTTATATTTTGACAAATAATCCTTGATTAATTTTTTAGTAGTTCCTTTAAAATCACTTGCTTTTTCTGTATTCATTCCGGCCCCACGTCCTGGGCCTCCCATTGGTCCTGGCATCTATTTTTCCTCCTTTCCATTTTGTTTTAACTCTTCTTCAGACAATTGTGACAAAGCAATTTGTCTATAAGTCTCACAGTTTTCTAGTAGTTCTTCATGTGTTCCTTTTCCTACAATTTTTCCTTCTTCTAGCACTATAATTTGCTCTGCATTCATAATGGTACTAATTCTTTGTGCTACAATAATTGTTGTTTTATTTTGTGTTTGTTCTGCTAATGCTTCTCTTAGTGCTTTATCTGTTTTTAAATCTAAAGCTGAGAAACTATCATCAAATACATATATCTCTGGGTCGATTGCTAGAGCTCTAGCAATGGATAAACGTTGTTTTTGTCCTCCAGATACGTTATTTCCTCCTTGTGCGATTGGAGAGTTATATTTCTCTTCTTTTGCCTCAATAAATTCTGTTGCTTGTGCAATACTTGCTGCTTTTTTCATTTCTTCTTCTGTAATATTTTCTTTTCCATACTTGATGTTAGATTCTATTGTTCCAGAGAACAATACTCCTTTTTGTGGAACAAATCCTATTCTTTTTCTTAGTTCTTTTTGTGGCACATCTTTTACATTAACGCCATCTACTAAAAGTTCTCCACCAGTTACATCATAAAAACGAGGAATTAAATTGACAACAGTAGATTTTCCACTTCCTGTACTTCCTATAATAGCTGTAGTTTCTCCTGGTTTTGCCACAAAATCAATATCTGTTAAAATTTCTGTATCTGCATCTGGATAACGGAAAGACACATTTTTGAATTCTACTAGTCCTTTTTTACTTTCGTCAAATGTTTTTTGCTCTTTCTCTGGTTTATCCTGAATACTTGGTTTTGTCTCTAACACTTCGTTAATACGTCTTGCAGAAACAGAAGCACGTGGAAGCATAATAGAAATCATAGAAATCATCAAGAAACTCATGATAATTTGCATTGTATATTGAATAAATGCCATCATGTCTCCTACTTGCATGATACCTTGGTCTACATTGTGACCTCCTACCCATATAATTAAAATCATAATGCTGTTCATAACAAACATTAAGGCTGGCATCATCATACTCATAGCACGGTTTACAAACACATTAGTCTTCATTAATGTACGATTTGCTTCATCAAAACGTTCTTCTTCTCTTTTTTGTGTATTAAATGCTCTAATAACTGGAAGTCCCGTTAAAATTTCTCTTGCTACTAAGTTAATTTTATCAATGAAATCTTGTAATTTTCTAAATTTAGGCATTGCTACAGCAAATAAGATAAGTACAATTACTACTACTGCTGCAATGGCCAATCCTATAATCCATGCCATAGAATTATCACTTGTTCTTAGTACATGTAATAAACCTCCTACGCCAATAATTGGAGCATATACAACTACTCTAAATAGTATAGTAAGCAACATTTGTATTTGTTGTATATCGTTTGTACTACGTGTAATTAAAGAAGCTGTAGAGAATTCTCTAAATTCTTTTGTAGAAAAACTTAATACTTTTCTAAATACTTTGTCTCTTAATGTTTCTCCTAGTTTTGCTGCTACTCTAGAGGAAAGTAGCATAATAGATACTGCCGCTGTCATACTGATTAATGCTATTCCTAACATTTGCAAGCCTGTTATAAAGATATAGTCATTTTGAATTTTATCCGTATCTCTTCCTAATGCTTGATATTCTGATTTAATTTCTATAATAGCTGCTTGCTCTAAAATAGAACCCGACATGCCATTTAATTGCTCTTCTACTTTACTAAGTACTTGTTCTAACTGGCTTTCTGGCATAGTTTTCAAAATATCCATTAAGCTCATTTGCTCTATTAACATTTTTTGCTCTTCTGGCACATTTTCCATTTGAGATAGCATTTGCTCTTTTAGTTGCTCCTGTGTTTCTTCATTTTCCACACTTGCAAGCATCATTAAAGGTTTTGCCATTTTATCGCTTAGGGTATTTCTTTCTTCTTCGGAAATATCTTCTTTTAGCACATAAATTGCTTTATTTTCTAATACAGGATATTCTTCTACTTGCTCCTCATACTCTTTTTCATCCATGGAGCCTCTCTCTAATAAGGTATAGTAGTTTAGTATTTGACCATCCTCGTTTGTAAATACTAATAGATTCTCCATTTGAGAACTACGTATTGCTTCTGGCACAGCATCTTCTATACCTCCTTGTTGGATACCTACATTCACAATTTTAGAAGTATAATCTGGCAATGCTAAATCTGTATAAGCTTGCAAACATAATAGCAATATAATTGCTACAACAGATACCCATGATTTTTTTAGGTATTTTAATACTTTCAACATTGTTTTTCTCCCTCCCTAATCTTGGTATACACCATATTTTAAAAAATATAATTGTTTTTGATAATTTTCTCTTACTTTTTTCTTATCCTTTGCTTTAGTATAGGTAACTAAAGCCGCTTTTGTAATGGCATGTATCATTCTTACCAGTAAAGTAAATTCTTCTCTATCTTTTACCTTTAATTGTTCTAAGTTAATTAGATGATATAGTTCTTCAAATCTTTCATCTTGCCTATTCGCAAGTGGCATAGAAAATATTTTTTCTTCTCCTACTTTTATGTTCTCAAAAATTTTTCGATAAAAATCTCCATCTTTTTGTGCATGACATTCTTCTGTCATTTCATCATATATCATCATAAAAGTCTTAAAGATATCACCTTTTGTATTCTGCAAAGTTTCCTTCATTTTTAAAAATAGCTGTTCTTTTTGATTTTTTACAATATATAAAAGTAAATCTTCTTTACTGTTAAAATACTGATAAAAACTTCCTCTTGCAATCTCTGCTTGTTCTACAATATTTTTTATAGAAACCTTTTCTAATGGCACCCTTGTAAATTCTTTTTTAGCAGAAGCAATAATTTTTTGTTTTTTTTCTTCTGATAAATTTTCAAAAGTATCGGTTGGCATTTTCCCCTCCTTCTCTAAAGTTTATTTATTTAATGACACGGTGTCATATATTATATGTGACATTGTGTCATTTGTCAACCTTTGTTTTGTGAATTTTTTGTGAAAAAAGAGGCACAAAAAAGAGTTTCCCCCTTTCTGCGCCTCTATTGGTGTGTTAATCAATTTCATTATACGGTCCTGTTGTTTCCCACACACTAAGGGCTACCAACAGTCCCAAAAATGCTACCATGGCAATGCCAAAAATTGCGGTTCCCTTAAGAATTTTCTTCATACTTGTCTCCTTTCTAAAAGACATCTAATCTAGGGGTTATCAGTTACTTTTGCACTTGGCAAACTTACATATATCATACTACTTTTTAGCAAATACCACAACCATTTTCCTTAAATTTGCTTATTTTTCTGTAGTTATCGTATTTTCTTTTCCATCACTTGTTAACAGTATCGTTCCTACTTCGTCTGTTCTATATACTTTGCAGCCTATATTAGAAAGTTTATTTAAGGTTGTTTGTGCAGGATGCTCATAAGAATTTCCTTCTCCCACACTAATCATCGCTATTTGTGGCTTTATTTGTTCTAAAAAACTTTCTGAAGAACTTGTATCAGATCCATGATGTGCTACTTTTAGTACATTGGTTTGAGGCCAAGTACGTGCTTCTTCATTCTCTGTTTCACTATCTCCCATAAAAAGGAAGCTTTGTTCTCCAAAGGTCGTTCTAATCACAATAGAAGATAAATTTAGATTATTCTTTTCTTCTGCTGTCCCTTGTCCACATTGCATTACCTCACAACTCGCCTTGCCTACTACAAAAGTACTTCCTACTTCTGGTGCTGTTACGCTCAAATTCTTTTCTTGCAAAGCATCTAGTACATCTTCAAATGTTTTGGTATTAGTTTGTACTTTAGGCATATATACATTTTCTATTTCAAAATTTTCTATAATATCATCTAATCCTCCAATATGATCCTCATGTGGATGCGTTCCTATTACATAATTTAAAGTTGTAATACCTAATCCTTTTATTTTTTCTACTAGCATATCTCCATCTTCATTATTTCCGGCATCAATGAGCATTGTCTCACCATCACTAATAAGCAATATACTATCTGCTTGTCCTACATCAAAAAAATATATCTGTAATTGATCATTTGCTTCTAAGGGAATGCTATTATTTACTGTTTTTTCTGCTGTTACAGTATTTTCTTGATTTTGCAAAACTTCCGACCCCAAATAGCCTCCACCTACTATACAGGCAGCTACAATGAGCCCTATAATACTTTTGATAAATTTACTTTGTTTTCTCCTACTCATTTGTTTGTCCCCCCTATTCTATTAACTAGTTATTCCATAAATTGTCCATTTTTTGCCTAATGTGTTCTTCTATTTCTTTCTGTGTTTCTTTATCTAACACATATTTTTCATTTTCTTGTTTTAAAACACTACCTTCTTTTGCCCCTTCTGGTAATTGTTCTTTTGCAATTTCTTTCTTCTTTCCTGTATTTCTTTCTTCACATATAGCTATATTTCCTTCCATTCTATCGATTACCCATTTTTCGTTCATCTTTTCCAACCTTTCTGTAATTTGTTCTATAAAATGTCCTATATCTACTTGTTTTATTTCTTGCACTATCTTTTCTAAGCCATCTAGTAACATTTTTCACCTCCATTATATCAGTCTTTTTTTATTTTGCATACTTTTTTATGGGAAATATAAAAGAATAAATCATAAAATATGAGATAAAAGTATTTTTAGTTTACTATAATTTTTTCAAGATTGCAAGAAAAATCGTACGCAAATTTTCGACAAAAATGTACGATAAGTGGTGCAAAGGTCATTATGATTGAAAAAGAGGCTTAAAAGGCCTCTTTTTAATCATTTTTATTCTTGTAAATTCTAAACAAATCTTTTATATTCATTCTATTTCCATAATTTAATATAGCAGAAGAATAGATTTTAATAGATATTTTAGCTACTATCAATATCGTAATGACCAAAATTGCTAAAGAAAGCAATATTTCTCCTGTTGTAGCCAATCCCATCATCACTCTAAATGGCATACAAAATGGTGAAGAAATCGGTACTATCGCTGCTATTTGGTTTAAGCTACTTGTTGGATTCATCATAGTAAAATAAGATAGATAAAATCCAATTACTGCTAAAATAGCTACTGGTCCATTTGCAGATTGTACATCTTCTGGTTTTGCTACTGTAGAACCTGTTAAAGCGTATAATAGGGCAAATAAAGAGTATCCCAATATATAATAAACAATCGTTACAATAGCTAAGGTTGGTGTAAAATTAATGGAGCCTAAAACTGCATCAATCATAGCAGGGTCTAAGAATAATTTTGCACAAATTAATGCCACTACAACTGTCACAATAGTTTGCATCACCCCAGCAAGACCAATTCCTAATGTTTTTCCT
The DNA here is from genome assembly GCA_944386315.1 of uncultured Clostridia bacterium. Classification (GTDB taxonomy): domain Bacteria; phylum Bacillota; class Clostridia; order TANB77; family CAG-508; genus UMGS1663. The sequence goes on from CALXAS010000013.1 coordinate 10,198, forward strand.
AATACAATGGTTCGTGGTGAAGTAGATGTAACTAATGTTTCTATAATTTTCGATGTTTTTTCTGTTGTAATAGAAGAGGATACTTGGTAAGCAAAGAAATAGATAGCATAGAATAATACAATGGATAACATCATCATAGGGAATATATTTTCAGCCGATTCATTTTCTTCTACTGCTGTTAAATCTACTTCAAACGGCATATTAATGACTGCTATTTGCTCTGGTGCAATTCCTAAATCTTCTATTTGCTTATTTTGATAAGCTAATTGTAATAAACTTACTAATTCTTGTGGAAGTGATGTTGCAAGACTTTGTGATTCTACTACATATTGTATAGAAATAGCCTCATCTTGCTTTGTAATATATAGTGCTTCTTCTATTTCTCCTTTTTCAATTTTTTCTTTTACTGTATCTAAATCCCACTTTTCTGTAACTATTTCTACGTTATAATCCGGATTATTTTCAAATGTTTTTTCTAAACTGTCTCCATATATATTGTCATAATCAATAATTGTTGTTTTTGTTGTTCCGAAATTTTCATCTCCACCTGAAAATTGTTCCAACACTCTTGGAATATTAAATCCTATGATAATAATCAATAAAATAATGATATTGGAAATGATAAAGGATTTTCTTTTTACTAAATCTTGAAATGTAAAGGATGCTACTGTCCATAAATCTTTCATACTACTCACCCACCTTTTCTATAAAGATATCATGTAGACTTGGTTTCATAATTTCAAACTTATTTACCTCTACTTGTTTTTGCGCTAACAATTCAAATAAGGTATAACCCTGTTTTTCTTCTTGTATCTCTATTTCATATTCATTATCTTTTTCCCATAATATTTTTAAATTTATCGACTCTATATCCTCTTTTACATCTTGATTTGTAGAAAGATAAATTTTATTAGCATTATAAGTATCTTTAATCTGTTTTAAATTTCCTTGTAATACCGTCTTTCCTCTATTTAAGATTAGAATATCTTTACAAAATTCTTCTACTACACTCATTTGATGAGCAGAAAAAATAATATATTTCCCATCTTGTACTAGTTCTACAATTGCATTTCTTAATATTTCTGTATTTACTGGATCTAAACCGCTAAACGGTTCATCTAATACAACTAATTCTGGATTATGTACAACTGCTGTAATAAATTGTACTTTCTGCTGATTTCCTTTTGATAATTTTTCTGCTGTCATTCCTGTATATTCTTCCAATTCTAGTTTTTTCATCCAATAACCAATTGCTTTTCTCGCTTCTGGTTCTTTCATTCCTTTTAGTTTTGCAAAATATAGCAATTGTGTAATAATATCTACTTTAGGATATAATCCTCTTTCTTCTGGTAAATAACCAAAATTAACATGTTTTCTTTCTACTTCTCTTCCATTCCATGTAATTTCACCACTATCTTTCTTTAAAATGCCTAATAGCATTCTAATTGTGGTAGTTTTGCCAGCACCATTGGTTCCTAAAAGACCAAATACGCCTGGTTTATCCATGCTAAAGCTAATATTATCTACTACTTTTTTATCGCCATAACTTTTGCTTACATTTTTTATTAATAAGCCCATTTTTTCTTATTCTCCCTTCTAGTTTTCTCGGTTTTTATTATAGCATCTGCACCTATTCTATACAATAGTTTTTCCTTAAAATTTTATAAAAAGGTTACGTAAGAAAAAAAGACATACGTCTTTTTGATAACGTATGCCTTTTTCTATTAATCTACAATTTGTTTCATACAACCATATACTAAATTTACCCATGTAGAAGAGTTTGGACAGAACTTTTTCTTTACTGCTGATAATGTTTTTCCAGAGTAATAAGAACCTCCTGGTGTTAAGTATTTATTATGCAATAATTTAGCTGCTGCCTCTAATCCTTCTGCTGGTGAACTATATTGTATCAATTTTCCTTTTGACATCATACTAATATAGTTACACTTACTTCTATGTCCTGATGAAATTTTCCAACCTGATTCTGCTGCAATTAATCCACAGAAGAACACCTCATTAATTTGGTATTTTTCACATAGGTCATAGATAGTATCGCTATGATTGTAAAAGAAGTCTGTTGTATCTGGTTTTAAATTTTTCATTAATGTTTTAAAATCTTCTTTAGAAACGCCACATCTTACAGTTAAATCCATATTTTTAGAAATAGTAATTTCGTCAATAGATTTATAGATTGTTTTTGGTTCTTCTACTATTTCTTGCTCTGTGGTCTCTGCTGTTTGTTCTTCTTCCACATTTTCCTGCGTTTTACTTTCTTCTATACTAGTTCTTCCTTCTGACGATCTCGTTGTTAACTCTACATTTCTTTGATAACTTGCATCCCCTACTACGATTTCTTCTTGTGTATTTTCTGCTTCATTTTCTTCTTGTATTTGTGCTGTCTGCTCCTCTGTTTTTACAACTTGAATAAATTGTGAGCTAGTGCCTACAATCATAAAAAGCAATACGATAACAATACTTTCTTTGATTTTCAGCGCACATTTACTATCTTTTTTCATTTTTAATTCTACATCCCTTCTGGCGGCCTTTTGCACGCCACGTTTTCTATTATACCATAGCTTTACATTTCTGTCAAATTTGGGATGTTTTTACTCCTCTTTTGTAGTATTAATCTTCAATAATTTCATAATCTCTACCACAACTACTGGTATAAATACCACGATAACAATTTCTATGATATTAGCTGTTGGTAGTACTGGTATACTAAAGATATGTCTTAACCCTGGTATTAATAAAATAACAAACATTAATGCCGCTGAAATGGCTATAGCTAATAATAGTTGTTTATTTTGGAAGATACCTGTTTTAAAGACAGATTTTTTATTGTTACGTATATTAAATACATGTACTAATTCTGAAAGCGCCAATACAACGAACGCCATTGTTTGTCCTATTTCCACTCTTACTTCTTCTGGTGTTAATCCTTCTATTACTGGCAAGTCTTGTTCTGGTGTTGCAAGTCCTATAATAAAAGCAGCTAAAGTGATTAATCCTATCATAATACCTTGGTATAAAACTCTCCATGTCATTCCTTTTGTAAATACACCTTTTTTACTATCTACTGGCTTTCGATTCATTACATCTTTCTCTGCTGGGTCTACGGCCAATGCCAAAGCTGGAAGAGAATCTGTTACTAAATTAATCCACAATATATGAATTGGTAAAAGTGGTACAATTAAATTTACATCAATGTGGAAGGTACTAGCTAGCCATGGTGTAATTAAAATAGCAATAAACAATACTACAATTTCTCCTATGTTGCTAGATAATAAAAATTGTATTGCTTTTAAAATATTATCATAAATACGTCTTCCTTCTTCTACTGCTGATACTACTGTTGCAAAATTATCATCTGTTAAGATAACATCTGCTGCCTCTTTTGCCACATCTGTTCCCACTATTCCCATAGCACAACCAATATCTGCTGTTTTAAGTGCTGGCGCATCATTTACTCCATCACCAGTCATAGCTACAATTTCTCCTTGTTTTTGCCATGCCTTTACTATCCTTACTTTATGTTCTGGCGATACCCTTGCATATACACTGTAGTTACGAACGTTCTTCTCCAATTCTTCTTGCGACATTTCCTCTAGCTCACTACCTGTAATTGCCTCTGACTCATTTTCTAAAATTCCTAATTCTTTTGCAATAGCTGCTGCTGTAATTTTGTGGTCTCCTGTAATCATTACTGTTTTAATACCTGCTGTTTTACATTTTTCTACTGCTACTTTTGCCTCTTCTCTTGGTGGATCAATCATTCCTACCATTCCTATAAAAGTAAGATGACTTTCTAAGTTTTCTCTTTCTTCTTTAGAAGGAATATGGTCTATATCCTTATATGCCATAGCAAGCACTCTTAATGCTTCTTTTGCCATAGTTTCATTATTATTTCTTATGATTTGTTTATATTCTTCTAAATTATTTTTTATTTCTCCATTTACTACATAATTATCACAACATGCTAAAAGCTCGTCCACTCCACCTTTTGTATAAACTCTATATTGGTTTTCACCTATTTGATTTACTGTTGTCATTAATTTTCTATCTGAATCAAATGGTATTTCTTCTACTCTTGAAAATTCTTGTAGTACTTCTACTGGATAATCTAATATCATTCCCATATCTACTAATGCTGTTTCTGTTGGATCTCCCGTTAAAGTATGGTCGGCCGCTACTTTTGTATCATTGCAAAGCATACTAGCATGTACTAATTTTTCTAATTCTGCATTTTTTGTATTTTTTGCTTCTTCTATATTTTGCATAGAGTTGTTGTAAAATAGCTTTTGTACCGTCATTTTATTCTGTGTTAACGTTCCTGTTTTATCAGAACAAATAACTGTGGCACTTCCCAAGGTTTCTACTGCTGGAAGCTTTTTTACAATGGCATTTTTCTTTACCATTCTTTGCACTCCAATTGCTAGCACTATAGTAGAAACTGCTGCTAGTCCTTCTGGAATAGCTGCTACTGCTAAACTAACTGCTGTCATGAACATATCAATTGGGTCTTTTCCAATACCAATACCTACAATGAAAATGATAATACAAATGACAATTGCAACAATTCCTAATGTTTTTCCTAATTTATTTAATTTTACTTGTAGTGGTGTCTCTGTATCAATAGTGTCATTAATAATACCTGCAATTTTTCCTACTTCTGTATTCATTCCAGTTTCTACAACAACACCTTTTCCTCTACCATACGTAATTAAACTAGAAGAAAATAGCATATTTGTTCTATCGCCAATACCTACTTTTTCTTCCTCTATTGTTTGCGTGTCTTTTTCCACTGGCACAGACTCTCCTGTTAAAGATGCCTCCTGTGCTTTTAAATTTGCTACTTCTGTCAATCTAATATCTGCTGCTACGTAATCTCCTGTTTCTAATACTACTACATCACCTGGTACCAATTCTTTTGCTGGCACTACTTTTAAATTACCTTCTCTTATTACCTTTGCAGCATGACTACTCAATTTTTGAAGAGCCTCTAAAGATTTTTCTGCTTTACTTTCTTGTGCTACTCCAATAATGGCATTTACCACTACTACAATTAAAATAATAATGGTATCTGTAATTCCTTCGCCTTCTATTACCCCTACAACTCAGGAAATAATACCTACTACAATTAGAACAATAATCATAAAATCTTTAAATTGCTCTAAAAACTTAACAAACAAACTCTTTCTCTTTTTTTCTTT
>CALXAS010000014.1 GCA_944386315.1 uncultured Clostridia bacterium
ATAACTAGCATCAATGGAAAAGAATTAGTAGATGCAGATGGAAATTACTTAAGAGAGCCAGAAGTAGATGTAAAACCATTAGTAGATGGAAGTGGTACAACAGCAAATTATAGACATCCAAAAAATCCAGTAGGAGTATCTGTAGGAGATATTGTTATTTACACCATTCGTATTTATAACGAGGGAGAATTAGATGGTTATGCAAGTTCTATTACAGATTACTTGCCACCACAATTAGAATTTGTTATGGATGATGAAGAAAACTTTAACAGTAGCCAGGGTTGGTTAATCGATAGTAGTTTAAGAGTAGCAACAACTACAAAACTTGCAAAATCAGAAATAGACCCAGAGGAAAACTTAATAAAGGCATTTGATTCAGAAACTATGACAGAGCCAGACTATGTGGATATTCAAATCAAATGTAGAGTAAAATCTACAGCAGATTTAGATAGAGTCATTACCAATATAGCAGAAATTACAGATTTTACGGACGAAAATGGAAATGTAGTAACAGATAGAGACTCTGAAAAAGCAAATGTAAATCTACCAAGTGATGAAGATTTACCAGATTATAAAGGAAATGATAGCAATAAATCTATTTTAGATGATGAGAACTATTTCTATAGGGGACAAGAAGATGATGATGACTTTGAAAAATTAATTTTAGAAGAATTCGATTTAGCTTTAAGAAAATTCATCACAGGAGTAGATGAAAATCCAGTTACAGATAGAGAGCCAGTCTTTACGAATGTAAAAGACGAGAATGGAAACTACATCTATGAGCATACCAAAGACCCAGTAGAAGTAGAAACAATGGATGTAGTAGAATATACTATCCGTGTATATAATGAAGGAAATATAGCAGGATATGCAAAAGAAATTACAGACGATATACCAACTGGACTAGAATTTTTACCAGACCATGAGACAAATATAGAATATAGATGGGTAATGGTAGACGAAAATGGAAATGAAACAGAAAATCCAGAAGAAGCAGTAGCTATCAGAACAGATTACTTATCCAAGGAGCAAGAAGAAACAGCAGGAGAAAATTTAATAGAAGGATTTGACCCAGAGACCATGACATCGCCAGACTATAAAGAAGTAAAAGTAGCCTTTAGAGTAATAGCAGCAAATTCTTATGAAGGAATTATCACAAATATAGCAGAAATTACAGATGATTCTGACGAAGATGGAAATGAAGTAGACGATAAAGATTCTACACCAGATAATGGAGAGGAAACAGAAGACGATATTGATGAAGAGCATATCAAGTTAAAATATTTCGACTTAGCTTTAAGAAAATTCATCACAAAAGTGGATGATACAGAAATAACGAATAGAGTACCAGTATTTAGAATTGATGAAAATGGAAACTACGTATATGAACATACGAAAGAGCCAGTAGAAGTAGCAAACGGAAATATTGTTACTTACACATTAAGAATTTACAACGAAGGAACACAGGCAGGATATGCATCTTTAGTAAAAGATGACTTGCCAGAAGGATTGTTATTCTTACCAGAACATGAAACGAATGTAGAATATAGATGGGTAATGTTAGATGAGAATGGAAATATAACAGAGAATGTAGAAGAAGCAGTAGTAGTACAAACGGATTATTTATCTAAAGAGCAAGAAGACCAAACAGGAAGAGATAATCTATTAGATGCCTTTGATAGCGAAACTATGGGAGAGCCAGACCATAGAGATATACAAATAGCATTCCAAGTAACAGAACCAAATACATCAGATAGAATTCTAATTAACCAAGCACAAATAGCAGAAGACCAGAATGAAGAAGGAAATGATGTAGTAGATAAAGATTCTACACCAGATGAGTGGATAGACGGAGAAGACGATCAAGATATCGAAAAAGTAAAAGTAAAATATTTTGATTTAGCTTTAAGAAAATGGGTAACCCAAGCCATTGTAATTGAAAATGGTAAAGAAACTGTAACAGATACAGGACATACAGCAGAGGATGATCCAGAAGAGCCAGTAAAAGTAGAAATCCCAAGTGGAAAATTAAATAAAGTAGTTGTAAAATTTAGATACAAAATAAGAGTAACTAACGAAGGAGAAATTGCTGGCTATGTAAAAGAAATAACAGACTATGTGCCAGAGGGATTACAATTTGTAGCAGCAGATAATCCAGGATGGACAGAAGAAAATGGAGTTATCACAACAGATGCACTAAAAGATACTTTACTACAACCGGGAGAAAGTGCAGAAGTAGAAATCGTACTAACATGGATTAATAATGCAAACAATATGGGATTAAAGGTAAATACAGCGGAAATCAGTGAAGACGATAATGAATATGATACCCCAGATATAGACTCAACCCCAGATAATGAGGTACCAGGAGAAGACGATATCGATGATGCACCAGTAATTCTATCTATCAAAACAGGAATAGTAGGAATAAAAGCAGAATATATAGGACTAATAGGAGGAAGCATAGCAATCCTAGCAGCAGGAGTAATCTTCATTAAAAAGTTCGTATTATAATATAAAAAAGTTGCAATTTAGGGACGTTCCTTAAGTTGCAACTTTTTGTCATTAATCAATTATATCTTAAGAAAATTTTACCAATTTTTGTGTTTACATTAAAAAACGGTTATGGTATAATAAATCCAGTTTTATACAAAAAAGAAAAATATAGAGGTGAAATTAAGTGAACCAAATATTGTCAACAAATAGTGGAAAAAAAGCAAAAGAGCCACTTAGTATAAAAACAATAACCAGAATTTTTGCTGTTATTATCATTCTTTTTGGGATGATTTTAGTAGGACAAGGCTCATGGGCTATGTTCAGTGGAGAAGAAAGTACAGAGGAGCAAGCAAGTGTGCCTGTTGTACAAATGGTGCAAGAAGGAAATAGTTTAAAAGTAACCGTGCAGCATGATAAAGCAATAGATAGAATTGTATATAGTTTAAATGGTGGACAAGAGGTTGTTCTGCAAGGAAGAGGAAGAACACAAATAGAGGAAAGTATTCCACTAGAAATAGGAGATAATACAATTTATTTAACTGTTTCAGATTTATCTGGAAAAGAAGTAAGTTATGATGGCACTTATTTTGTGGAAGAGGGAGATACTACTCCACCACAAATAGAGTTAATATTGGAAGATGGAAGAGTAAAAATTTCAGCAAAAGATGAAACACAAATAGCTTATATCTCTTACTATTGGAACAGTGAAGATGAGACAAGATTAGAGGCAAGAGCAGAGTCACCAACTTTGATAGAAGAAAGATTATCCGTTTTAAAGGGAGAAAATACGTTAACTGTAGTGGCAGTAGATACAGCAGGTAACGAAACTACAGAAGTTCAAACCTATAAAGGAGCTGTAAAACCACAAATTAGTTTATCAAGAGACGGAGACGAATTAATTATTAAAGTAACAGATGAAGAAAATATTCAAAAAATAGAATTTACATTAAACGGAATTTTCTATTCAACAGATCCTAATAATACAGGAACACCTTTGAATATGAAAGAAGTAGAAATTAGACAAAAATTAAATGTAGGAACGAATACAATTACAGTAAAAGCATATAATGTTAGCGGACTAACACAAGAAGGGACAGGAGAAGTTACCGTAGAATAAAGGAGATTGGTGGACAATGACAAGAGAAGTAATTACTTATATGCTAACCTATATAATGATTTATTCTTTTTGCGGTTGGGTATTAGAGTCTATATCAAAGTCTTTCTGGGAAAAGCAATGGGTCAATAGTGGTTTCTTAAATGGACCAATATGTCCTATTTATGGACTAGGTGCCGTGTTAATGATTATTGTACTAACACCTTTAAAAGATAATATGATTTTATTATTTTTAGCAGCTTTTGTTTTATTATCTTTTTGGGAATATATTGTAGGAATATTTTTAGAAAAAGTTTTTAAAACGAAATATTGGGATTACTCCCATTTAAAATTCAATTTTCAAGGAAGAATTTGTTTAAAAAATTCTTTATATTGGGGAGTGTTAGGAGTTCTATTTATTCGCTATATTCATCCATGGGTAGAACTACAAATAGGACAAGTTTCCACTTATGCACTAACGTATTTAAATATTATCCTATATAGTATTTTTATAGTAGATATTGTCTTTAGTGTTATGGCGGTGATTCATATGGAGTCTGCTATGGATAAAGTAAATGAATTAGGAGATAACATCAAAGAAAAGATAGAAGAATTAAAACATATGAAAGATACTACTCCTAAAAAGAATGCAGCAACAGCAGAAAGCATAGAAAAAATGATAAAAAATTTGAAATTTAGGCAAGCAAAATTAAAATTAAAAATATATAGGCAAGCTAGAAGATTAAGATTAGCTTTCCCTAGTATGAAATCAGAGAGTATTACAAAACTTTTAAATCAGAAAATTGATTTAGAAACATTAAAAAAGGCAATGAAAAAAGAAAAATAAGGAGAAAAGACATTGTTACAAGAAATTTATATTATTGATGATCAAACGAATTTCATAAAAAAATTGAAAGAACTGTTCCATGCAGATCAAGAATACCGCTTTACAAATGTGCATTCAGACAAAGTGGAGCAGGCATTGAAAAACATTCCTAACTTAATTATGATTTGTGAAGATAGTATTGGTCAAGACGCATTAGAAATTTGCAAAAGGGTTCGAGAAGACGAAGATAATAGCATAACACCTATTATTGTTATTTCTTCTAATAAAGAGCATAAACATCGCATAGAAATGTTACAATTAGGTATATCTCATTATATCGTAGCACCAATAGACCAAGAATTTTTATATTACACAATAAAAAATATCATAAGATTAATGTATGTCAATCGTAGAGTAAGCCCGCTAACGGGATTGCCGGGAAATGTACAAATACAGGCAGAAATGAAAAAAAGGTGGCTTAGCAAAGAAACCTTCGCAATGATGTATATTGATTTAGATAATTTTAAGGCATATAACGATATTTATGGATTTTTAAAAGGAGATGAAATTATAAAATTTACAGCAAAAACTATCTTAAAAAATGTACATACTGAGCAATACGAAGATAGTTTTGTAGGTCATATAGGAGGAGACGATTTTGTAGCCATACTTTCTCAAACAGATTATGAAAAAGTATGCCAAAATATTATTGCAGATTTTGATACCAATGTAACAAAATTTTTTACAGAGGAAGATGCCAAAAGAGGATATATTGAAGTTGCTAATCGAAAAGGAGTTATAGAACAATTTCCACTTACCTCTATTTCTATTGCAGTAGTAGAAGTGGAAAAAGGAAGATTCGCAAACACTTTAGAAATAGGAGAAGCTGGTGCTGGTGTAAAGCATTTGGCTAAAACAATTCAAGGAAGTACCTATGTAATTGATAGAAGAAAAACAGAAACAGCAGACCACCATTCTTCTGTTTCTGAAAAAGGGTAGAGAGAATGAAAGAAGAATATAAAAAATCAGTTTTCATAGAGTTAGGAATCATTTTTCTAGCTCTACTTATTTTTATAGGAATTCAGCAAGGATGGCTCATAAAATTTATTCCTCCATGCTATGTGTATGAACATTTTGGTATTTTATGCCCAAGTTGTGGAGGAACAAGATGCGTAATAGAAATAGTACATGGCAATTTTAAGGATGCTTTTTTTTATCATCCTGTATTTTTCCTAACAGGAGTTTATCTACTAATAGCAAATTTGGTTTATCTAATCAATGTAGGAAAAAAGAAAAAAATAGCAACGTGGATTTATCCAAAAGAAAAATTTTGGATACTATTTATTATTGTTTTGTTAGCATTTACTGTGATAAGAAATATCTAACATAAGCCTATGATTGCATGAAAATTGCCTTTTGTTAAACTGCTTGCATAGAATGCGTAAAAATTAAGAAGTATAAAAATAGTCCATAATGCCATTGTAGATTCCCCATGCTAATTTATCTTGATACTCGTCTGTTAGTAGTAATTTCTCTTCTTCTGCATTAGACAAAAAGCCACATTCCACAATAGAAATAGGAATTTCTACGTGTTTCATTAAATAAACTGTATCTAGCTTCATAACTTCTCTTTTATTCTCTTTTTGAATAGCTTCATTCAAATTAGTTTGTAGGCTTTTGGCTAGAGCAATACTTTTCTCATCCCCATTTTTATAAAAACATTGCCATCCCCAATATTGTTCTTGGGGAATTTTGTTTAGATGGATAGAAACAAAAATATCTGCGCTAGACTCATTTCCTATTTTAACACGGTTATGAATGTCTGATACTTTTTTTTCTTTTAATGTTTTACTATCTAAATCGTAAATAGCATTCTCATCACTTCTTGTTAGTAAAACCGTTGCACCACTTTGCTCTAATAAATTTTGTACCTTTAATGCTATTTTTAAGTTAGTTTCCGCTTCTGTAGTACCATTGCTAGACTGGGCTCCTTCATCAGGCTTTCCGTGCCCTGCATCAATCACAATTACTTTATTACTAACAGGTAGAGCTACTGTCTCTATTGCTTTTTTAGAAGAATAGGTATTCAAAGAAAAAGCAAATACCGAGACACAAAGGATACTAGCAATGAAAAGTATTCTTTTTCTACTAATAACAATCATACAAAACTCCTTTGTATAAGGTATGAAGGATTTCTTTATTTATGACTTTTAGAGAAAAATTAGCTAAAAAAATTGCAAACCATTACGTTTGCAATTTTTTTTAAGTTTCAAAATCATTCCTTTAAATGGCTAAATTGTATGCTGCTACACCTAAAATAGTAATTCCAAAGATAGCTCCCCAGCAAACAATAGCAATTAAACCTGTTACAAATCCAGCAATTGCCATTCCTTTACCAGCTGGTTTCTTCATTCGAATAATACCAAAAATAAGGGCAAGAATACCACAAATAATAGAAATTGGCCAGTAACACCAGAATACTAGAGAAACAATACCAAGTATCATGGCAGCAATACTTAAACCAGGTTTATCTTCTTCTAAAACTTCTGCCTCTACTGGAGTTTCATTCATTGTAATATCTTTCTTTTCTTCGCTAACCTGATTTTCTAAAATATTTTCATCCTTTTCATCCATAAAAACTTCCTCCTTTTTTCTCAATATAAATGTATTGTCTATTAAGTAATGTCATACCTAAAATGTATTTTTCTGCTTCATAATTTTATTATACAATAGATTACTAAATTCGTCAAATTTTTCACCATGTCCATTTAAGTCAGGGATAAATGAGACATGTCACACTTATCCCTGACATTTTTGGGACATTTTTGCCATGAGATGCATAATTTTCCACAATTTGCAAACAATATGTGTAAAACATAGGGAGCGAGGAGTGGAATTGGAATGGAATATAAAGAACTTACGATAAAAGGTGTGGGAGTGAACAGTCTGCAACTGGAAAATTATTTGGAGAAGCTAGCATCAGACCAAGTATTGCAAGACAGCAGTAAAAAGAATACTTATCCTATTCCAAAGGTAAAAGAGAATTTTGAATTGATTCAGGAAGTTTACTTTTTATTAAATGAGCATATTAAATTAGGACTGCCCATTCATCCAGCAGGAGAGTGGTTATTAGATAATTTCTATATTATAGAGGAAACGGTAAAAAATATTTGTAAAAATTTGAGTTTGCAAAAATATAAAAAATTTCTAGGAATTCGTACGGGAAGTTACCAGGGGTTTGCACGTATTTATGTACTAGCGGCACAAATTGTGGCTTATACAGATAATAAAATAGATGCGCAGAATTTAATAGAATATTTGAAGGCATATCAACGTAAAAAGACATTAAGCATGGAAGAGATTTGGAATATTGGCACATTTATTCAAATTGCTATTTTGCAAAATATAAGAGAAATATGTGAAAAAATTTATTTTAGCCAAATGCAGAAATATCGCGTAGAAAATATCATAGAAAGATTAGTAGAAAATAAGGAAGAACTAAAGTATAAGAATTTAACAGAATATAAGGCGAGAGTAAAAGGGTATGGGGAGATGAAGTACCCTTTTATAGAGTATATGTCCTATCGTTTAAAACAGTATGGAAAATCTGCTTATGGTTTTATGGCTATATTAGAGGAGCAAGTAAACAAAATGGGAACAAGCGTGGAAGAGGTTATTCAAAAAGAGCATTTTGATATAGCTGTAAAAAAGGTGAGTATGGCAAATTGTATTACTAGTATGAAGGAACTTACAAGAGTAGACTTTTTAGCGATTTTTGAAAAAATTAATGGAGTAGAAGAAATTTTAAGAAAAGATCCAGCGAAAGTATATGAAAAGATGGATTATAAGACGAAAGAATATTATAGAAATACCATTCAAGAAATAGGTAGAAAAACCAAAATTTCAGAGTTATACATTGCCAAAAAAGTATTAGAGCTTGCTACAAAAGAAAAAGAGGAGGGAGCAGAAGAAAGAAAAACACATATTGGCTATTTTCTAATAGACGAAGGAATTCCTAAGCTATATGAAAGCTTAAATACAGGGAAGAAAAGAAAGTTTCTTTCTCAAAAAGCAAAGGTATGTAGAGTAATAGGAAATATGTGGCTAGGCACTTTTGTCCTTACCATTTTAGCAAGTCTTCTCTTCTATATGCAAACTCATTCTATTTTAGCTACTATCCTATTTGGGATACTGGCTATTCTACCAATACAAGAAATGATTCGCCAAGTAGTGCATCATGTTACTAGTAAAAGCATAAAGCCGAAGTTAATTCCAAAACTAGATTTTCAAAATGGCATCACAGAGGAAAATGCTACTATGGTGGTAATTCCTACTATTATCAAAAGCAAAGAAAAAGTGAAAGAATTAATGCATAACTTAGAAGTGATGTATTTGGCCAACAAAAGTGAGCATCTCTATTTTGCACTGTTAGGAGATTGTAGCAGTAGTCAAAATGAAAAGGAAGCCTATGACGAGGAAGTAATAGAAGAAGGAAAATTACAGGTAGAATGTTTAAATCAAAAATATCCACAAGAAGGAATAGGAAAGTTCCAATTTATCTATCGCAAGCGATATTGGAATGGAAAAGAGGAATGTTATTTAGGATGGGAACGCAAAAGAGGATTATTGAATCAACTAAATGAATATTTATTAGGTCATGAAAAAAATGTATTTTTATATAACTCCATGGAAGAAGAAAAAACGAAGGGGAAAAAGTGGAAAGAGCAAATACGCTATATTATTACTTTAGATGCAGATACAAAACTACCTATTGGAACAGGACTAGAACTGATTGGAGCCATGTCTCATATTTTAAATAGACCTATTCTAAACCAAACAAAAGATGCTGTTGTGCAAGGACATGGCATCATGCAACCAAGAGTGGGAATTGATTTAGAAATTAGTAGAAAAAATTTATTTACGCAAATTTTTGCAGGCAGTGGAGGAACCGATTCGTATACCAATGCTATTTCCGACTTTTATCAGGATTTATTTGATGAAGGTATTTTTACAGGGAAAGGTATTTATGACTTAGCCACTTTTTCTACTGTTTTAGCAAATGAAATCCCAGAAAACAAAGTGCTAAGCCATGACTTACTAGAAGGAAGCTATTTGAGGTGTGGTTTAGTATCTGACATTATGCTTATGGATGGTTATCCAACCGGCTACCAAAGCTTTAAAGCGAGAATGCATAGATGGATAAGAGGAGATATACAAATTTTAGGTTGGCTAAAGAGTAAAATTTTCAACAAAAAAGGCGAAGAAAAACAAAATCCGTTAAATGCGTTATCAAAATATAAAATATTCGATAACTGTATTAGAGCACTTTTCCCTATTACCGTGCTTTTAGGATTATTGTATACACTTTTCTTTTCTAGTGGGTTTGCTTGGTTATTTTTCATCTCCCTATTAACACCTACTTTGCTAGATATCCTAGATAAAATTATTTATCGAAAGGAAAATGTAGGTAGCAGAAAGAGTTTTGACTCTAGTATTAGCACGGGCATGGCAAGTGTTAGTAGAGGAATTTTAAGCTTAGCAGCTCTTCCAGACAAGGCGTATACTTCTGCCAACGCAATTGTAAAGACATGTTATCGTCTATGGATTAGCAAAAAGCATATGTTAGAGTGGATTACCTCTGAAGAAGCGGAAAAATTAGCAAAAACCTCTCTAGTTTCTTATTATAAAAACATGCTTGCCAATATAATAGTTTCAGTAGGGGTAATGGTATATTTATGTATTACAAAACAAGAACCACTTAGTATTCTCTTCTTTTTACTTGCTATTGTTTGGCTAATAGCACCAGGAATTTTATGGTATATGAGCAAAACACCAAAAGTAAAAACACAAAAAGAAACCTTATCTCAAGAAGAAACACAGTATTTGATGGAATTAGGAAAAGAAACTTGGCAATTCTTTAAAACCTACTTAACAGCGGAAAATCATTATCTACCACCAGATAATTATCAAGAAGATAGGTCACCAATTGTGGTAAGTCGTACATCTTCTACCAATATTGGACTTGGCATGCTAGCCGTGATATCTAGTTATGATTTAGGGTATGAATCTTTAGAGGACACGATAGAGTTGTTATTGCATATGATTGCTACGGTAGAAGAAATGCCAAAATGGAATGGGCATTTATATAACTGGTATGATATTCATACCCTCCAACCTTTAACGCCTAGATATGTCTCTACAGTAGATAGTGGAAATTTTGTAGGATATGTCTATATCGTAAAAACATTTTTAGCAGATGTGTTAGAGAAGAGGAAGGTAAGTGAGGATTTATTAGAACAAATTCCTGCATGGGTAAAAGGAGAAATTGGAGAAATTCCAATTGCAAGAGCAGATTTTAGCAAATTATATGACGAAGAGAAAAAACTATTTAGCATTGGTTTTCATGTGGATAACAATCAGTTAACAGATTCCTACTATGATTTATTAGCTTCAGAGGCAAGACAAACTAGCTTTGTAGCCATTGCCAAAAAAGATGTATCTCCAAAGCATTGGTTTGCCCTTAGTAGAACACTTACTTCTTTAAATGGATATAAAGGACTAGTTTCGTGGTCAGGTACAGCTTTTGAATATTTAATGCCGAATATTAATATGAAAAAATACAAGGGAAGTTTATTAGAAGAATCTTGTTTGTTTATGCTGATGAGTCAAAAAGAGTATAGCCAAAAATTAGGAGTACCTTGGGGCTTTTCGGAGACGGCATTCCATGTAAAAGATTTTAGCAATAATTATCAATATAAAGCCATTGGAATACCTTGGCTTGGCTTAAAAAGAGGATTAGAGGATGATATTGTAGTAGCAAGTTACGGGGCTTTGCTAGCATTACCAGACCAGCCAAAAGAAGTACTTCAGAATATAAAATTATTAGAACAAAATCATATG
The DNA here is from genome assembly GCA_944386315.1 of uncultured Clostridia bacterium. Classification (GTDB taxonomy): domain Bacteria; phylum Bacillota; class Clostridia; order TANB77; family CAG-508; genus UMGS1663. The sequence continues at coordinate 11,316 of CALXAS010000014.1, forward strand.
AGAGGAAAATATGGCTTATATGAGTCAATTGATTACACTCCAGCAAGGCTCCATAGAGGGCAAAATTATGCGGTCGTTAAAACCTATATGGCACATCATCAAGCACTGATTTTACTTTCTATTAACAATCTATTTTCGGATGGAATTTTGCAAAAAAGATTTGAAGAAAACCCAGAAATAGAAGCAATAGACATTTTATTACAAGAGAGAATGCCGGAGAGCATGATTATCACCAAAGAACAAAAAGAAAAACCAACGAAAATAAAATATCGTGATTATGCAGATTATTGTGAAAGAATTTATGAAAAACCAGAAATGCCATTAAAAAGGATTAATGCCATTAGCAGTAATGATTATCTCATTGTGATGGACCAAAAAGGACAAGGATATAGCAAGTATAAAGATATTTTGGTGAATCGCTTTAAAGAGACAAAAGATACGGTGCAAGGAATTTTGTTCTATTTTAAAAATATCAAAAATAAAAGAATTTGGACCTCTGGCTTTCGTAATGATTTAGGAAAACCAGACAGATACCAAGTAATTTTTTCAGAAGACAGAGACAAAATTGTAAGGTTAGATGGTAGTATAGAAACAATAACAGAAGTAACCATTAGTAGTGATAGCCCAGTAGAAATTAGAAGGGTCACTTTAGAAAATCGAGGAGCGGAGGAAGAAACCATTGAAATAAGTAGTGTATTAGAGCCGGTGATTTCTCAAAGTAGACAAGACAATGCACATCCTGCTTTTAATAATCTTTTCCTTAGAATAGAGAAAGAGGACGACATTTTTGTAATAAAAAGAAGAAAACATACAAAAGAAGAGCAGGATAGGTATATGGCAGTAACCATGCAAATAGAAGGAGGAAAAGGAGATTTAGAATTTGAAGTAGATAAAGAAAAATTAAATGGAAGAGGGAATTTAGGTATTCCAGAAAAAATAGAAAGTTCCAGACCTTTTTCTAAAAAATTAGATTTTGCAGTAGACCCTATTTTAGCAATGAGAAGAACCATTACCCTTGCCAAAGAAGAAAAAACAGAAATTTACTATGTTTTAACAGTAGGAGAAACCAGAGAAACAGTAATAGAAAGAATAAAAGAGTATCAAAATAAAGCAAAATTAGAGGCAGCCTTTAAATTATCTAGAGCAAGGGTAGAAGCGGAAAATCGTTATTTAGGGGTAAGTGCGAAACAAATAGAAGAGTACCAAAATATGCTTTCTTATCTACTTTTCCAAAACCCATTAAAAACACAAACTTTACCTAAGTTAGTAGAAAAAGAGGAAGAAGCCTTCCAGAGCAAACTATGGAAATATGGTATTTCCGGTGATTTACCAATTTTACTTTTAAAGATAGAGCAAGTAGCCGATAGTTATGTATTAAAAGATATTTTAAAAGCATATAACTTTTATCGTAGTAAACATATTGCCATAGATTTAGTTATTTTAAATGAAGAAGAAAATAGTTACGAAAATTATGTAAGAGAAGAGATTCAAAATTGCATTTATAACGAAAATTTAGCCTATATGCAAAATCAAAAAGGTGGCATTTGGGTGCTAGAAAATATAGAAGAAAAAGAAGTATTAGAAGCAAGAGCAAATTTTATCATCGATAGTAAAAAAGGACCAGTAGCTAGAAATTTAAAAGATAGAGAAGAAGAATATACGGACAATAAACAAGATGTTATGAAGGATGAGCAAGTACCGTATTTATTACAAGAAGAGGTACAAAGACAAAATTTAGAGGCAGAAAAGTTAAAATATTATAATGAATTTGGAGGATTTTTACCTTCTCAAAAAGAATATCAAATCAAACAAAACAAAGACAAACGCTTGCCAAATGTATGGAGTCATATGATGGCAAATGAACATTTTGGAACATTAGTAACAGACAGTATGGGAGGATTTAGTTGGTGCGAAAATAGTAGGCTAAATCGACTATCTAGTTGGGCAAATACACCTGTAGAAGACATTCCTTCAGAAGTCATTTATATGAAGGACGAAGAAACCAAAAAGGTATGTTCTTTGGGATTAAATCCTATGCCAGACGAGAATGATTATGATGCTATTTATGGATTTGGCTATAGCAGATTTATGCATACAAGTTCTGCTATAAAGCAAGAAACAACGATATTTGTACCACGAGAAGATAAAGTTAAAATTTATGTAACACATCTGCAAAATTTAGCACCACAAAAGAAAAAAATAAAATTGGTCTACTATATCAAACCAGTATTAGGAGAGGATGAAGAACAAACCAAAGGTTGGATAGGAATAGAATTTGTAAAAAAAGCCAATACCATCCTAGCAAAAAATTATGGAGGAGAAATCATTCCAGGGTATGCCTATGTAACCAGTAGCGAAGAAATACAATCTTATACAGGAAGCAAAAGCTTTTTTATAGGAAATGGTAGCCTGCAAAATCCAGAGGCAATACACAAAAAAGGATTAAATGGAGAAAACAGCTTAGGACAAGAGGGCATTATAGCAATAGAAATGGAAGTAAATTTAGAAGCTTTAGAGCAAAAAGAAATTTCCTTTGTCTTTGGTATGGAGGAAAATAAAATACAATGTTTGGATAAGGCTTATCAATACAGTAATATACAAAATTGTGAAAAAGCATTAGAAGAAGTACAAAGATATTGGCAAGAAACTATTCAAAAATTACAAGTAGAAACACCACTAGAATCTTTTAACATTTTAATGAATGGCTGGATGATTTATCAAGCAATGGTTAGTAGACTTTGGGCAAGGTCAGCTTATCAGCAATCGGGAGGAGCATTAGGATTTAGAGACCAACTCCAAGACACGCTAGGACTAAAATACACCATGCCAGAAAAAATGAGAAATCAAATTATTAAGCATAGTAGACATCAATTCCAAGAAGGAGATGTAGAACATTGGTGGCATGAGAAAACAGGAAGAGGAATTCGTACAAGGTTTTCGGATGACCTTTTGTGGCTGGTATACCTTACAGAAGAGTATTGCAAGGTAACAGGAGATACTAGTTTGCTAGAAGAACAAACGCCGTTTCTAGAGGGAGCCCCTTTAGAAGAAGGAGAAGACGAACGCTATGACTTATATTTAGAAACAGAGGATACAGCTAGTATTTATGAACATTGTACGAGGGCTATTAGGAAAGCGATGCAATTCGGAGAAAATAACTTGCCTAAAATAGGTTCTGGAGATTGGAATGATGGACTAAGTACAGTAGGCAATAAAGGAAAAGGAGAAAGCGTATGGCTAGGATTTTTCCTATATGATATTCTACAAAGATGGATTCCTGTGCAAGAAAAACAAATTGAGAAATGGAAAGCAGAAGGAAAAGAAGAACTAATAGAACGAGAAAAAACTTACCAAGAAGAGTATAAGAAAACCATGGAAATGCTAAAAAGAGCCTTAAACACCAATGCATGGGATGGAAGATGGTTTAGGAGAGCCTTTTGCGATGATGGAGAAATATTAGGAACTATTCAAAATGAGGAATGTAAAATAGATGGAATATCCCAAAGTTGGGCTACTATTTCAGGAGCAGGGGATAACGACAAAAAATATATTTCTTTAGAAAGTCTAGAGAATCACTTAGTGGATAAAGAAAATGGGTTAATTCGTCTGTTAGATCCACCATTTGAAAAAAGCAATTTAGAACCAGGATATATCAAAGCTTACCTGCCAGGAACAAGAGAAAATGGAGGGCAATATACGCATGAGTGTTGTTGTTAACACCAGTTTTTGAAAAATATTGATACTCTTAAAAATACATATTGTTATTAATTTTGTATCAAAAGTATTTAAAAACACA
>CALXAS010000015.1 GCA_944386315.1 uncultured Clostridia bacterium
CTTCTATGGATGAACTCATTTTAGACGAACCAGAAATGGTAAAACAAGGGTCTCGCTTTGGTGTAAAATTAAAAGCAAAAGCGCCATCCATTCACATGATTCGTGCAGATATTGAGACAGAGGTTTCTCCTATCGTAGGAAGTGAAAAACAATCAGAAGAATTAGTGAACTATTTATTATCCGAATTTGAATCTGATCCTCAAAAAATATGGGAATCTAACATCTTTGGAAAAAGTTTGCATGAACTAGTGAACGAAGGATTACAAAATAAACTATGCAAAATGCCAGAAGATGCTCAAATGAAGTTACAAGAAACATTGGAACGCATTGTAAATGAAGGTAGTGGCGGTTTAATTTGCATTATTCTTTAAGAAAACTCTAAGCCAAACAAAAGGCACCCATTGCATAAAGGTGCTTTTTGTTTAGTCTATATAAAAGCTAATTCTAAAACCAATGGAATTATTAGCTGTATTTTGTGCATAAGCATATCGTGACGCTGCTAATTGCCCTATATTCACTAAATAGGCTCCTCCTCTTACTACTCTCACGCTACTTCCTGCCGATTCCATTGTCCATTCATACAGGTTTCCTGCTATATCATAAATATTTTTTGCTTTCGTTTGCTCACTACTTCCTGCCTGCAATAATCTTGCCTCTCCTTGTACCTTTTGATAAGTATTACCTAAACTATCTAAATAAGATAATGTAGCATTTGGATAATTTCCCCAAGAAGTACTATCATTTACTGGACTTTCCTCACTTACTAAAAAGCGAAGTATCGCATCCCATTGTACTCCATATAGAACAGAAGTAGTTACTGTTTGATATTGATTTTGATTTCCAAATTTTAGTGCTAATTCTCTTGCTCCTGTCACTTCTCTTCTATCTATTGTAGTGCTCATAAATGGTACATAATTATACACTTGTGCATATTTTTGTATTACCATATTGTCAGAATTTCTAGTGGTTGTTCGTGCCTCTGTTATATCTCCATCTCCTGTTTCAAACCTACCTACATAAAACCCTCCATACTTTTGTACTTTTTGCTTCATTGTCTCATAAGCTTGTCTTTCCTCTTCCATTGGTTCTAGATAAGTGGTATTAATTTGCTCTGTTGGCTCATTTCTTTGCCAATCTGTTGTATGAAATAATTGCATATTCTCCACTGGTATCCATACAAATTGATTTCCTTTTTCATCTTCTATGACTAATCCACTTAAATAAGCATTTCTTTCTCCCCACTTTGCCATTTCGTCTATAGTAGTATCTTGTTCCTTGTTAATTGCTTTGAAACCTGCTGGAATAACCGGATTGTAATAACAAGGTACATTACCATCTATTGTAGAATTCACCTCTGCTATGCTATTTATTTCTATTTGTGGAAGAGGCTCATCTGCTATTTCTTCTGTTATTGTGTTTTCTACTATATTTTCTACCACTTCATTTTGATTTTGTTCATTTTCTAACACTGGTTCATTTTCTTGGTTTGGCTGTACCACTATCAAAAAAATAATGCCCACTACCAATAAAACCATGACAATAATTCCTATTATCAGAACAATTCTAGGAACTTGTATTTTTTTCTTATCTTCCATTTTGTTCCTCCTCTTTTCCTTTGTTATTGTCTCTTTTCTTATCTTTTTTATTCTTGTATATCGTCCTTTTTTGCTTTTACCTTCTTACTTTTACTTCTATAAAACCATACTACGCCTACAACAAAAATAATAATCAATACTACTAAAGTGATGTGAGAATAATCCGAGAAAATTTGTAAAATATCTTCCCATTTTTCGCCTACCATATTACCTGCTATCACCAAAACAGTATTCCATATAACAGAACCCGCTGTTGTATAAACTAAAAATTTACCCATTGGCATTTGGCTCATTCCAGCTGGAATAGAAATTAAACTTCTTACAATTGGTATAAATCTACAAAAGAATACTGTTTTGTTTCCTTTTGTATCAAACCAATGGTCTGCTTTATCAATATCTTCATTTTTAATTCTTAACACTTTCCCTATTTTACCAGATACAATTTTCTTTAATCTTTCTTTATTTAATATTCTACCTATATAATATAAAACTATAGCTCCTAATAAAGAACCAAAAGTTGCTGCAATTATCATTCCTACTACATTCAATTCCGTGTAGGTAGTCATAAATCCACCAAATAGTAATACCACTTCTGATGGTATTGGTGGAAAAATATTTTCTATTGCTATTAAAAGAAATACTCCTATATATCCAAATTGTCCCATTAATTGTATCATTAATTCTTGCATTTTTAATAATTCCTCCTCTGTTACTTTTTTAAATCTTTTTTAGTATACCATTAAACCATTGAATACGCAACACTTTTTTTGCAACTTAAGGAACGTCCCCAAATTGCAAAAAAAGTTTCATAAAGTATTAAGAAAAAAGTCTGTTGTTTTTCATTTTATTATTGTATAATTAGCTTATCCGAGGAGGGATTTTTATATGAAATGGGTAAAAAGAATTTTAATTATTTTATTGCTTATTCTTATCCTAGTTACTGGCATTGTTTTGTTAAATGGATATCATCTATATCAATCTGTGCTTTCTGAAACAAGTTTAAGTGATAAAATTAAGGAAATAAAAGAAGATGAAGATTACGTTTCTTTAAGTGATGTACCAGATTACTATAAAAATGCTATTATTGCAGTAGAAGACCATCGCTATTATAACCATGGTCCTATTGATATTATTGCTATTGGAAGAGCTGTTGTTTCTAATATTCAAGCCGGTAGTTTTAATGAAGGTGGCAGTACCATTACACAACAGGTTGCTAAAAATTTGTATTTTATAACAGAAGATGATGTGATTTCTAGGAAAATTGCCGAAATTTTTATGGCTTTTGATTTAGAAAACCATTATTCTAAAGATGATATTTTAGAATTTTATATGAACACTATTTATTTTGGCGAAGGCTATTACGGCATAAAGGAAGCTGCCGCTGGCTATTACAATAAAGAGCCAAAAGATTTAACACTTTATGAGGCTACTATGCTTGCTGGTGTTCCTAATGCTCCTTCTGTTTATGCTCCTACCGTTAATCCAGATTTAGCAAAAAGTAGACAAGGTAAGGTAATTCGTTCTATGGTAGAATACGGCTATCTTTCTCAAGAAGAAGCTGATAAAATTACTCAATAAAACAATTTTTCAAACGTATTTTTTCCTACTACTCCATCAGCAGATAATCCATTATCTGATTGGAACTTTCTTACTGCTGATGCAGTGCCTTTTCCAAAAATTCCTTCTATTCCATTGGTATTATATCCTTTTGCATATAATATTGCTTGTAATATATAGGTTAATTTTCCTTTAGCTCCTAGCCTTACATTTACACACGCTGCATAAGTTTTAGGTCCCCAAATGCCATCTACTGCTAGCCCTTTGTCAAATTGCGTATTTAATTCTGTTTGTAATGCTTTTATGAGTCCTGCTTTTGTTTTTGGTCCATAGTATCCATCTTCTTCTAAGCCTATTCCATATCTTTCATTTAAAGTGTGCTGTATTTCTCTCATATTGTCGTCTCCTGTAAATACTGGGGTTGGCTCTTGTACAACTGGTTCTTGATTATCTACCATAATATCTTCATACATAATATTTTTATCTACTCTTCCATTAATTCCTTCTACATAGCCTCGAGAAGTATATTGCCAAATAGCATGCTCCCCTGTATATTTTACAGAATCTGCTGGAACATTTCCATCATTGTTTCCATAAACAGCTGCCCAAATTACATAGTCTTTCAATTCATCTACATTTAGTTTGTGATTTAACCAGTTTTTATTGGCATATACACCTGCTTGATAGCCTCCCTCTTCTATCCTTTGGCAAAACTCTTTTACACTTGTAGTTAATGTCTCTTTCGATAATCCATTCAATGAGCCATCTTCTACATCATAAAAAATTGGCAAATCAAAACTCTTTCCTTCCACATATTTTAAGCAATTTTCTGCTTCTTTCTTTCCTTCTCCTACTGTATCTGCATACTGATAATAATAAGCACCTACAGGAAGTCCTGCATTTTTGTAGCCTTGGTAGTGTTTCTCAAATAAAACATCTTTCTGCTTATCTGGCAAATAAGATACTCCAAATCCTGCTCTGATAATGGCAAAAGATATATTTTCCTTTGATTTATTATAATCTATACTTTTATTAAAAGTTGATACATCTACTCCATATGTCATAATTACTTTTCCTCCTTATTTTCTTTATTGTATTTATTACTAGAAATCATAAGCACTGCTCCTAAAAAAGTATCCACTGCCATGACTGTTCCACTTACTTGTTCTCCAAAAGGCAAATTCCAAATACCAGCAAGGGTTAAATACAAAGTAGCTATTGCTGGCAAAATAATTTGTGCTATAAATTTCAATACATTATATATTTTATCGCTCATTTTTCTACTTCCTTTCACTCTATTCTCTATCAGCAATTTTATATAACTTCTATTCTATTTTATGCTTAAACTTGTCTTTTGGTGAAAATTATCTTTCACGGCAACAAAAAAAGACAGAAAACTTTTTCATCTTCTGTCTCACAATTTTATATAGAGTCAGTTTTTCCAGTTTTCTGCCTTTCTTTTGTTAGGGAACCAAGAAGTTTTGTATCTTACTGTTTGCTATTTTTTATTTCATTGCTTCTTCTACTGCTACTGCAACAGATACGGTTGCTCCAACCATTGGGTTATTACCCATACCAATTAATCCCATCATTTCTACGTGAGCTGGTACAGAAGAAGAACCTGCGAATTGTGCATCGGAGTGCATTCTTCCCATAGTATCTGTCATACCATAAGAAGCTGGTCCTGCAGCCATATTATCTGGATGCAATGTTCTTCCTGTTCCTCCACCAGATGCTACTGAGAAATATTTTCTTCCTGCTTCTATTCTTTCTTTTTTGTAAGTACCTGCCACTGGGTGTTGGAATCTTGTTGGGTTTGTAGAGTTTCCTGTAATAGATACGTCTACATCCTCAAGCCACATAATAGCTACACCTTCTCTTACATCATTTGCACCATAACATTTTACTTTAGATCTTTCTCCATCTGAATAAGCAATTTCCTCTACTACTTTTACTTTTCCTGTAAAGAAGTCAAATTCTGTTTTTACATAAGTAAATCCATTAATTCTAGAAATAATTTGTGCAGCATCTTTTCCAAGTCCATTTAAAATAACTCTTAATGGTTCTTTTCTTACTTTATTAGCTGATTTTGCAATACCAATTGCTCCCTCTGCTGCTGCAAAACTCTCATGTCCTGCAAGAAAAGCAAAACATTTTGTATCTTCGGATAATAGCATAGATGCTAAATTTCCATGTCCTAATCCTACTTTTCTATCATCTGCTACAGAACCTGGTATACAGAAAGCTTGCAAACCTTCTCCAATAGATTTTGCTGCATCTGCTGCTTTTTTATCTCCTTTTTTAATAGCAATTGCTGCTCCTAAAGTATAGGCCCAACATGCATTTTCAAAGCAAATTGGTTGTATTCCTTTTACAATCTCATAAGGATTAAATCCTTTTTCTTTGCAAATTGCTAAAGCATCTTCAAAGTCTTTAATGCCATATTTTTGCATTACTGGTTTTATTTGTTCTATTCTTCTTTCATAACTTTCAAACGTTACTGCCATTCTTTTTTCCTCCTCTTTCTATTCTTTTCTAGGGTCTATTGTTTTTACTGCTTCATCAAATCTTCCATATTTTCCACTTGCTTTTTCTATTGCTTCCATAGGCTCTATACCAGCTTTTATATTATCCATCATTTTTCCTAAATTTACATATTTGTATCCGATAATTTGATTTTCTTTATCTAATCCTATTTCTGTAATATAACCTTCTGCAAGTTCCAAATATCTTGGTCCTTTGGATAGAGTAGAATAGATAGTACCTGTTTGACTTCTTGTTCCTTTTCCTAAATCTTCTAATCCTGCTCCTATTGGAAGACCATTTTCTGAGAATGCAGATTGTGTTCTTCCATATACAATTTGTAAGAATAATTCTCTCATAGCTGTATTAATGGCATCACATACTAAGTCTGTATTTAATGCTTCTAAGATAGTTTTTCCTACTAAAATTTCTCCTGCCATTGCTGCAGAATGCGTCATTCCACTACATCCAATAGTTTCTACTAGTGCTTCTTGTATGACACCATCTTTTACGTTTAATGTTAGTTTACATGCTCCTTGTTGTGGTGCACACCAGCCAACACCATGGGTTAATCCTGAAATATCTTTTATTTCTTTTGCTTTTACCCATTTTCCCTCCTCTGGAATAGGTGCTGGTCCATGGTCTACTCCTTTACGTACAGGACACATTTCTTCTACTTCTTTTGAATAAATCATTTCTATTACTCCTTTCAATGTAGTATTTTCTATCTTTTCTTATACTTTTTTCTTAAAGTACGCCTTTATTATATACTGTTTCACCGCTTCTTTCAAGAGGTATTCTCTCTATTTGAAATTTAATATTTGATTTTTACTTTCTTTTAGATTTTCTGCCTCTTGCTTTAGCCTGTTTTCATCTTCTATTGTTTTTTGCTTTTTTTCTTCCATTTGCCTTTTATAGGCCTCATAAGGGTCTTCTTTTTTATGCCTTTTTTCCACTTTCTCTTGTTTTCGCTTTTCATTTTCGTATTGCCCATATTGTACTTTTCTTTGTTTGTAGGCTTCATAGGGGTCTAATGCTATTTTTTCTTCCTTTTCCTTTTTTTCCTTCCTTTGAGGTATTTCTACCTCATTTTTATCATATTCTATGCTATTATGTACTTTCTTATGATACAGCCCTTCTGTGTATACTTCTATCTCTTCATTTTTAAAATCCTGTTCTCTTTCATACTCTATTAGCATGGCTTTATCTTTTTTACTAAGTCTCTCTATAGGATATTGTAGATATTTACACATCCAAATAATATGTCTATCATAATTGCTATAAGAGGAATTTAGTAAATTTTCATAGTGATATTCTATATTTAGTTTCGCATCTACAATACTTAAAGTCATATTAGACCAAAGTTTTTCTCCCATTTTCTCAAATTCTTTTCTTAAAATTTGAATAGTATGATACAAGTTATCTGCTAATTTTAAGTAAGCTTCTTCGTTTAAATTAAATCTGCTAGGGACCTCATAAACATTGACTGGATTTTTCTTTAAAATTCCTTTGGGGAAATAGTAAAAAAACATTTCCCCTGTTTGTAATTTTCCCATTCTATCTATTACAGAAGCATATAAATAAATAGATTCCCACTTCTCTGGTATCATATAAAATAGCTGATTTTGTATTTCTGCATATAATCCTCTTAATTTTGGTGTATTTAGCATAAGTCCCCTCCTACTGCCTTAATTTTCATGCTTTACTACTTTATAATTAAGCTTTCTCCTGTCATTTCTTGTGGTTTTTCAAGTCCCATAATATCTAACATAGTTGGTGCTAAATCTGCAAGCTTCCCTTCTTTTAATTTAGCATTTTCCATTCCCACTAAAATAAATGGAACTGGATTTGTAGTATGTGCAGTATGTGGTTCTCCTGTTTTGTAATCTATCATTTGCTCTGCATTTCCATGGTCTGCAGTAATGAATAGCACTCCATTTTCTTTTGTAACTGCCTCTACCACTTTTCCCACACACTCATCTATTGTTTCAATTGCTTTAATAGCAGCCTCTAAATTTCCTGTATGTCCTACCATATCTGGGTTAGCATAATTTAAAATAATACAATCATATTTTTTGCTATGGATGGCATCTACCACTTTTTCAGTAACTTCTGGTGCACTCATTTCTGGTTTTAAATCATAAGTCTCTACTTTTGGGGATGGCACTAAAATTCTATCTTCTCCTGGATATTGTTTTTCTTCTCCTCCATTAAAGAAAAAGGTAACATGAGCATATTTTTCTGTTTCTGCAATTCTTAATTGAGTAAGCCCTTTTTCTGAAATATACTCTCCAAAAGTATTTTTTAACTCTTCTTTCTTAAATGCTATGTTTACATTTGGCATAGTATCATCATAATTTGTCATACATACATAATATAAATCTAAAGGTTTTGTTGGAAATTCATGAAAATCTGGATCTACTAAGGTTCTTGTAATCTCTCTTGCTCTATCTGGTCTAAAATTAAAGAATATTACAGAATCATGTTCTCCAATAGTAGCTACTGGCGTTTCTCCATTGGTAATGACAGTTGGTTCTACAAATTCGTCAAAAATTTCTTTTTGATAAGAACCTTCTATAGCAAGTGTACTAGACGCCTTTTTTTCTCCTTCGCCATTTACCAATGCGTTATAAGCCTTTTCTATTCTTTGCCATCTTTTATCTCTATCCATAGCGTAAAATCTACCAGTAATACTTGCTATTTTTCCTACACCTTTTTCTTTCATTTTTTCTTCTAACTCTGCTAAATAACTTTCGCCTGATGTAGGAGGTGTATCTCTACCATCCATAAAGCAATGTACATATACATCTTCGAAGTCTCTTCTTTTTGCTAATTCTAGTAGTGCAAATAAATGACGAATATGACTATGCACACCTCCATCTGATAATAATCCCATCAAATGTAATTTAGAATGATATTTCTTGCAGTTTTCAATAGCTCCTACAAATTCTGGTATACTAAAGAAATCTCCATCTTCTATCGATTTTGTAATTCTGGTTAATTCTTGGTATACAATTCTTCCTGCACCAATATTTGTATGTCCTACTTCTGAATTTCCCATTTGTCCTTCTGGAAGTCCCACATCTAACCCACTTGTATGAATATCTGTTGTAGGACATGTTTTCATTAGTTTATCTATATTAGGTGTATTTGCTAATTTTACAGCATTACTATCTTCTCTTTCATTTTCTCCAAATCCATCTAATATCATTAGCATTGTTAATTTTTTATCCATTTTCTATTCCTTCCCTTTCTTAAGACGCAAACCTAGTTACTTATCATTGTACTCTATAATTTCGGTAAATTCTTCTACTTGCAAACTTGCTCCTCCTATTAATGCTCCATCTACATCCGGTGCTTCTAAAAGCGGCTTTGCATTGTCCGGCTTTACACTTCCTCCGTACAATAGTATTATCTTTTGTGCTACCTCTGCTCCTGCTATTTCTTCTACTTTCTTTCGAATACTTTGCATTGCATTGCTAGCATCCTTAGCTGTTGCTGTTTTTCCTGTTCCAATAGCCCAAATTGGCTCATAGGCTATATAGGTATTTTGTATTTGCTCGTTTGTTAGTCCTTCTAGTGCTTTTTCTACTTGCTCTGTAATTACTTTTTCTTGTATGCCTTGCTCTCTTTGTTCTAAAGTTTCTCCTACACAAAGAATTGGCTTTAATTCATTTGCAAAAGCTGCTTTTAATTTTTTATTCACGGTTTCATCTGTTTCTGCAAAATATTGTCTTCTTTCTGAATGTCCAATAATCACATATTCTGTTCCAATGCTTTTTAGCATTTTTCCAGAAACTTCTCCTGTATATGCTCCTTTTTCTTCCCAATGCATATTTTGTGCACCGATTTTTACCTTAGTATTTTGCGCTGTAAGTAGGCTATAAAATAAATCTGTAAAAGGTACACAAAGGATAACTTCATTATCACTTCTTGCAGCAACCTCTTCTATTTTACTAATAAATTCAATTGCCTCATTAGGAAGTTTATTCATTTTCCAGTTTCCTGCAATTACTTTTCTGCTCAAAGGTTCTCTTCCTCCTTTCTTTTGTTATAAGAATTTTCATAAATTTACTTGTCCATGCACTTTTCTTGGGCTATTTGGTTTTCCAACTCTTTTCCTAATAAATCAAAGAATTCTTCTGCCTCTTTTGTATTCGGCATTCTCATGTTGCTATTCTCTTTTAAGGTTTCTTTTCTTAATGTTTCATAGTCCATAAAAAAGATTTCTTCTACTTCTTCTTTTTGTAATTTGTAGTAGGAGATAGGATGTTTTAAAAAAGTGATATATTCATGTGCAATATAATTTCCTTTTCCTCCTACCTTTGTCAAGTCTACTGTTACTGTCATAATTTTCTTCATATTGGGATAAATCTCTGTAGGGGCTACTCCAATTTCTTCAAAAGCTTCTCTTAAAACTGCTTGCTCTGGTATTTCGTAAGAACGTACGTGCCCATTACAACTACTATCTATTTTACCCGGGTCTATCGATTTTTGTTTGCTTCGTTTCTGAACTAAGATTTGTTTAGTATCTGGGTCAATAATCCATAATTGCACTGCTTCTAACAGTAATCCCCTTTGTATGCCTTCTTTTCTATCTACTGTACCTATTTTATTTCCTTGCTCATCAAAATAATTTACTTCTTCTTTTTCTGAATCTTCTTTTGTCTCTATCTTATACTGTTCTAATTTGCTCATATTCAACATCCTTTATTTGTCTAATAAACATTCAATTCCTGGTAATTTCTTTCCTTCTAAGAATTCTAAAGAAGCTCCACCACCTGTAGAAATATGTGTCATTTTATCTGATAATCCATTTCTTTCTATGGCTGCTGCAGAATCTCCTCCACCAATAATTGTTACACAATCGTCCATACTAGCTAATAATCTTGCAAGAGAATCTGTTCCATTTGCAAATTTAGGGAATTCAGATAATCCTACTGGTCCATTCCATAAAATAGTTTTTGCTTTCTTTAATTCTTCCTCAAACATCGCTATTGTTTTTGGTCCAATATCTAATCCTTCCCATCCATCTGGAATTTGGTCAGATTGGATAGCCTTTACATTAGCATCATTACTAAATTCGTCTGCAATAATGTTATCTACTGGAAGCATCAATTTTACGCCTTTCTCTTTTGCTTTTGCCATTGCTCCTCTTGCTAAATCTAATTTATCTAATTCACAAATAGAATTTCCTACACTATATCCCATAGATTTAAAGAAAGTATAGGCCATACCTCCTCCAATAATTAAGGTATCTACTTTTTCTAGTAAGCTATCAATCACACCAATTTTTTCAGAAACCTTTTTTCCTCCTAAAATTGCCATAAAAGGTCTTTTTGGATTTTCTAAAGCATTTCCTAAGAAATTCAATTCTTTTTCTATTAAAAATCCGGATACTGCTGGTAAAAATTTAGCTACACCTTCTGTAGAACTATGTGCTCTATGTGCTGTTCCAAAAGCGTCGTTTACATATATTTCTGCTAAAGATGCAAATTCTTTAGATAAGCTTTCTTCGTTTTTCTCTTCTCTTGGGTCAAAACGAACATTTTCTAATAGTACAATATCTCCTGGCCTCATATTCTCTGTTAATGCTCTTGCACTAGGTCCTGTTACATCTTCTGCTAATTTTACTTCTTTTTTCAATAATCTTTGTAATTCTTCTGCTACTGGTTTTAAAGAAAACTCGGGTTTTACTTCTCCCTTTGGTCTTCCTAGATGGGAACAAAGAATCACTTTGCAATTTTGTTCTAATAAATATTGTATCGTTGGAAGTGCTCCTACAATTCTTCTATTATCTGTAATATTTCCTTCTTCATCTAATGGAACATTGAAATCACATCTAACTAGCACTTTCTTATTTTTTAAGTCGATATCTCTTACTGTTTTTTTATTCATTTTTCATCTTTCCTTTCCTTATTTTATACAGATGCCATATATACAGCAAGGTCTACTAATTTATTAGAATAACCCCATTCATTATCATACCATGCAACTAACTTTACAAAAGTATCTGTTAAAGCAATTCCTGCTGTAGCATCAAAAATAGAAGTATGTGCATCTCCAATAAAGTCTGAAGAAACAACGGCATCTTCTGTATATTCAATAATTCCTTTCATTTCATTTTCAGATGCTGCTTTCATTACTTTGCAAATTTCTTCCATAGTAGTTGGCTTTGCTAAATTACATGTTAAGTCAACAACAGAAACATCTACTGTTGGTACTCTAAAAGACATACCTGTTAATTTTCCATTTAAGGAAGGAATAACTTTTCCAACAGCTTTTGCTGCACCTGTTGAAGATGGAATAATGTTAGCAGATGCTGCTCTTCCACCTCTCCAATCTTTTTTAGATGCTCCATCTACTGTTTTTTGTGTAGCTGTTGTAGAGTGAACTGTTGTCATTAAACCTTCTGTAATACCAAAGTTATCATTACTTACCTTTGCAAGTGGTGCTAAACAGTTTGTTGTACAAGATGCATTAGAAATAATATTCATGCTTGGGTCATAGCTTGTATGATTTACTCCCATTACGAACATTGGTGCATCTTTAGAAGGTGCACTAATGACTACTTTCTTAGCTCCTCCTTTTAAATGTGCTTCTGCTTTTTCTATAGTAGTAAATACTCCTGAACATTCTAATACATAATCTACTCCATTTTCTCCCCATGGAATGTTAGCTGGGTCCATTTCATTATATACTTTTATTTCTTTTCCATTTACAATTAGTGTATTTTCTTTAGAAGATACTTCTCCATCAAATCTACCATGTACGGTATCATATTTTACCATGTATGCCATATAGTCCGCTGTAATAAAAGGGTCATTGATTGCAACTACTTCTACCTCTTTCTTCTTTAAAGCTGCTTGGAATGCTAAATTTCCAATTCTTCCAAAACCATTAATTCCTATTTTTACAGTCATATTCTTTTCCTCCTTTTTATTTGTAAGAATTTCTTCTTACTTTTATTATTCTTATGACAATGCTATTTTATACCAAATATCATAGGTTTTCAAGTAGTTTTCCGCAATAAATTTAAAATAAGAAGCAAGTTTGGCTCCACGTAGGTCTTGCTAAAAAATTTACATTCACCCGCTCGACTTCCCTACAAAGCCTAAGAAATGCTAACATCTTTTTATGGCACCCTTCCATCAAAGATGAACTCTTTCCATAAAAAGATGATAAGCATTTCTAAAACTTTTTCGGTCGTATTCGCTATTCATGTAAATTTTTTAGCAAGACCTACGTGGAGCCAATTAAAAAAATTACTAGACATTTGCCATCTAGTAATTTTCCTCTTTCTATTCCATCTTATAATAAATTTATCCAATTTCTTCTCCCATACATAATTCTAACAATTTGTACATTTTCATTTTTAATTCTATAGAAAACGATGTAATTATTCACAATTAGCTTTCTGATTTCTAATTTTCTTATTAATTCATCCTCTATAATCGCATATATTGTTGGATCATTCTTTAATTTATCTATTTCCATTTTTATTTTTGAAATGAGTTTTTGTGCAGTATTTGGTTCTTGTAAATTATATTTAATATATCTTTTTATGCCTATCAGGTCTTGCTTAGCTTCTTTTGAGTATTCTATGTTATATTCTTTCAAATGAACCCTTCTTTCTCATTTAAATTTTATCTAATTCTTCAAAAACCTCTTCTGATGAATATTTTTCTCCTTTTTCTAATGATTCCATTCCTTTTTCTAATTCCTTATATAGTTTATATTTGTCTGTTATAAATTCGTATAATTCAATACTCATAACTGCTAAATCGCCTGCACCATTTTTAGTTATATATACGGGACTATTGGTTTGGTGACAAATTGTAGAAATTTCATTATAATTATTTCTTAAATCGGAACTTGGTCTAATAATTGGCATAATCAACACCTCCATTTACATTATATACATATTCTATCAAAATATTGATATGTTGTCAATATTTCTCCCATAAAAAAATTACTAGACATTTGCCATCTAGTAATTTTTATCTTACAAAGTAATATCAATTTTTTGGAACCAAAAATCTTTAATCTGTTTTGCTGTAATTTCTTGGAATAAAAAGTCATGAACATCTTTCCCTGTAATTTCTTGATGCCAGAAATCATGTACCTCTTGTAATACTTTTGCTTGTTTTGGTGTCATTTCTACTTTTATTTCTTGGCATAAAAAGTTTTTTATTTTTGTCCAAACACTTACTTCTGCTGGTAATGTTTTTCCTTGCTCTACTGGGCTTCCTACTTGTTCTTGTTCTACTTGTACTTTATTTTCCTCCATTTTCATTTCCTCCTTCGTTTCCTTCACAAACTCTTTCTTTCTTTATACTACATTTTTTTCTAAAAAGCAATAGTTTTCCCATTTTGTTACAAAAATGTCATATTGTAACATCTCTGTAACACTTTTACAATTCCATTTGTGTGCCTAAAAAGCTAGCAGCTGATTGCACTACTTTTTTCTCTACTTCTGTCATTTTTGTATTAGCATCTTTGGACAATAGAATAACACTTCCAATGACATCTCCATCGGAAATAATAGGATAAACGACTTGTGCATTTTTTCTTTTATCCCCATTTTCATTTTGTGTTACTGGAATGGCAACATCGTTATTTTCTTTACTAATGTACGCTTCTTTATCTTCCATAATTCTTTCTAAATCTTTACTAATACTTTGTTCTAAAAATTCTTTTTTAGAACCTCCTGATACTGCAATAACCGTATCTTTATCGGTAATACAAGCAATATGTCCTGTTGTTTTAGCAAGCGTTTCTGCATATTCTGTAGCGAATTCAGAAAGTTCCCCAATTGGCGAATATTTCTTTAAAATAACTTGTCCTTCTCTATCTGTAAAAATTTCTAACGGGTCTCCTTCCTTTATTCTCAATGTTTTTCTTATTTCTTTTGGAATCACTATTCTTCCCAAATCATCTATTCTTCTTACAACTCCTGTTGCTTTCAAAATATTTCCCTCCTTATCATAATTTTTTAGTCTACTCTTATTATGACAAAAGAGGGATTTTTTATACATTTTTATTCTTTACTTGGTAATAATTTTGTTTTATACCTATCTAAAATATTTCCTAATTCGTTAGAAAATTCCTCTATCATTACTAGTTTGATAGTATTTTCTTTTCCATCAATATAGTCATCAATCACTTGTTTTAATTTTTTGATATTTTTCATTTCTGGCTCTATTTCTCTGGTATATT